>DATLGH010000078.1 GCA_035540635.1 Egibacteraceae bacterium
GGACTCGCAGGCGGCGGGAGCCGACGAGGGGCTGGTGCTCGGGGGGCACCGCCCCTTGTCGCGCGCCGGTACACCGCCTCGCCGCGGGACGTATCACACGGCACGCCTCACGCCTCTTTCACTCGACGACCCCATGGAGCCTGACGAGGAGGGAGTGGCCGTGACGTCGCCGATGGGCCTCATGACGCGGCCGCCCTGCACGGCGGGCCGTCCGGTGGCACTTGCTACGCTCGACGCCCGGGTAGGGCGTGAGCGAGGCGGTGAGATGGTCGAGTCGGTGAGCGGCCTTGTGAAGGCGGCGGCCGACGGGGCTCAGGAGGCCTGGGACGCGCTCGTCGCGCGCTACAACAGCCTCGTCTGGTCGGTCGCCCGCAGTCACGGCCTCGGTGCCGTCGACGCCGCCGACGTCGTCCAGACGACCTGGCTGCGCCTCGTCGAGCGGCTGTCCACCATCCGCGAGCCGGAGCGACTCGGCGCGTGGCTGGCCACGACCGCACGCCACGAGTGCCTGCAGAGCCTGCGGCGTGCCGGCCGCCAGATCCCCACCGACGACGAGTTCCGCCTCGAGCCTCGGGAGCCTGCGGGTAGGCCGGTGGACGCCGCGCTGCTCGAGTCGGAGCGCGACGGGGTGCTGTGGCAGTCGGTGGACGAGCTGCCCGACCGCTGCCGCCGACTGTTGCGGGTGCTGATGGCCGACCCGGCGCCGAGCTACGAGGAGACGAGCGCGGCACTCGGGATGCCCATCGGCAGCATCGGACCCACGCGCGCCCGGTGCCTGGAGCAGCTGCGGCGCATCGTGGAAGCCGCCGGGATCAGCGTCGAATCCGGTGACTCCGCATGAGCGAGGAGAGGCCGATGAGCGCCGCCGACCAGGACCGGTTGAGCGAGGAGCTGCGCGCCCTGGCGAGCCGGGTGGACCCGCCGCCGGGCGTCCTCGTCGAGGCCGCCCGCGCCGCGTTCTCCTGGCGGACCCTCGACGCCGAGCTCGCCGAGCTGGTCTACGACTCCGTCGCCGACGAGCGGCTCGCGCTCGCGCTGCGCAGCTCCCCGACCGAGCTGCGGCTGCTCACCTTCACCGTCGACGACGTGACCGTCGAGGTCGAGGTTGCCGTCCAGGGCACCCTGCGCCGGCTGGTGGGACAGGTCGTCCCGATGCAGCCCGCGCGCATCGAGATCTGTCACGGCAGTGGTGTCGCGACGGCGCAGGCCGACGAGATCGGGCGGTTCCGCGCGGACGCGCTGCCCGCCGGTCCGGTCAGTCTTCGCTGCCATCTCGGTGAAGGTGACGACGCCCGCGTCGTGAAAACTGACTGGTTGTTGATGTGAAGGGCGCAGCCGGTCACTGCGGCTTGCGGCGGGGCGCCGGGTGTCGGCGCTGATCGATGGAAGTGTAGCGCTGCTCAGGCGCGCGCGTAGAGGGTCGGCGGTCGCCCTCTGCCTTTATGGTCAGCTTCGGATCCTCGCTCGACGATGTTTCCGGCGAGCAGTTCGTCCTTTACGACCTTCCGGGCGGTTGCAACGGACGCACCCGTCTTCTCCGCAAGGGAAGGAATGGTGAACGTGGTCCCCTTGCGTCTGGGGATGGCCTTGCGCACGTCGTCCGCACCGACGCGGTTCGTGACGCGACGCGTCGACCGCCGCCGCGCGGACCGCGGCAACAGCCCCGCCTCCTGCAGCACATCCGAGGGAACGCCCTCAGCCTGAAAGGCACTCGCGGTCACGCCATGCTCGCTCGCCCACGCCTGCGCATGGACAACGAAAGCTTCGCGTACCGGCGCTTCGTCCGCGCTCTGAGCCTCCTCGAGCTGCTGGCGCAACCGCAGACGCTCAATAGGCTCCGTGGCCTGCTCGAGCGCGTCGGCGAGTTCCTGTACCCGAACGTGGTCGACGACGGATTCAGGGTCGCGCAGGTACGCGAGATAGTTGCTGACGGCCTGTTCCTGAGCCTTTGCGCTCAACCCCTGCTCCTCACTGTCCCGGTCACTGTCTTGACAATAACACACGCGGCCAGGGAAATGGGGTGCATTCGGCCGGCTGTGAGGCAACCTTGCGGCCCGCTTGACGTTGAAGCCGGTACAAGGTTTGGTTTAGGACATACGGATGACTCGATTTGGACGCGGGGCGCGCCTTGCTCACACGTGCGCGTGCATGTGGGGGTGGTGATGAGCGCCCCCCGGCCGGGCCGGCGCGCATCCGTGACTGCCTGAGGGCAGCCGCCCAGGCACCTGCACGCCTGCGCCGCCGCTGACGTGCGCCGCCCCTGGGCGGTACGGTGGGCCTATCTGGCCGGGAGGATGGCCGCACGAAGGTGCGGTGGCGGGCACCGCTCACTCCCGGCGAAGCGGCTCCGCGTCCGGGCCGCTGAGGGCGCAAAGGATCTGGAGGAGCTCGCATGACCACCGTGACGGAAAGCCGCACCTTCCGCATCGTCGTCTCCGTGCTGCTGGTCGTGGTCCTCCTCACGGGCGTCGCGGTTCTCGTCACACGGGCGGGGGGCCCGGGGAACGACGAGCCCGAGCGGGTTCCCTTCGTGCAAGACGACCGCCCGCCCGAGGAGCGTGCGCGGGCGCACCTCGACCAGCTTCCCGACGGCGAGCATCAGGGGCGCTTCATCGCCGTCGACCCACTCACGGTGACGTTCCGGCTCGTGCGCATCCTCCCCGCGGGGGCGCCGGAGGGACCCGTCGAGGACACGTTCCAGACCGTCACGCTGCCGATCGCCCCCGACGCCGGCATCGTGATCTTCAACTGCGCCAACGGCTGCCAGGAGGTCCCGACGACGCTCGAAGCGCTCGTCGCCGGCGAGGTGGCGCCGCACGGGCAGGGCGAGGCCTACTTCGTGTTCAGGTTGGCCGGTGGCACCGTCGTCGCGATGAGCGAGGTCATCGTCGGCGGCTAGACCTCGCCGTTCATGATGCGCCGCCGCGACGGTCGGGGGCCGTGGCGGCCGGACGTGCGGGCGCCGCTTCGGCGGCGGTCCGGACCGCGGTCACGAGCCGCTCGCGGTTGGCGAGGATGTCGTCGAGCAGCGCGCGCCGGTCCCGCAGGGCCTGCCAGCCGCGCCACGCGCGCCGCGCCCGCACCAGCCGTTCGAAGCAGGCCACGGCGATGATCCCCGTGGCGGGGAGGCCGACGAGCAGGAGGACGCTCGCGGCGAGCCCACGCTGGCCCGACAGCCACAGCACCGTCAGCCAGGTGAGCGGGAAGACCGCGACGGCGACGAGGAAGCGCGTGGTGGCTTTCATGACCGGCTTGCGCACGGCCCGGCTGGTGGCGACGACCAACCAGTAGGGCAGGAGGTGCACGGCCGCGCCGACGACCGCGAACGGCGCCATGAGCGCGACGAGCGCGGCGGTCTTCAGGAAGCCGACGAGCAGCTGGCCGGCGGTGTAGCCGGGGACGAGCTGGTGGTCGCGCAACCCGAGCAGCTCGAGGTCGAGGTGGTAGCGGGCGAGGGCGTCGGTGAGCTCGTCGATCACCTCACGCGGCGCGTAGGCGAGCCGCTGAGCGAGCGCTTCCTGCTCGACCATGGGTACGCCGCCGCGACGGTGCTCGGAGCGCTCGGCGATCTCGGCCGCCCGGGAGAGCACCCGCGCCTCGCGGATGTCGCGATAGTCGGGCGACACGGCGCGCAGCCGGCGCTCGATCTCCTGCGTGAGGTGCTGCACCGCGGCGCGGTTCGTCTCGTCCGCCGGTTCCCCGGGACGCACGAGGGCATCGATCTCCTCGTCGAGGTCGAGGGGCCAACCCACCCGTGCGAGCGCGCGGCTGCGCAGCGCGAGCTTGTCGTCGAACGCCATGCCCACGGGGACGATGGCGAGCCCCTCGGCGCCCCATGCTCGGGCGCCGAGCGCCAACCGGGCTGCGCCGGTGCGGATCGGTGCCAGGGCGGGGGCGTCGTGCGTGACCCCTTCCGGGAAGATGGCCACGAGGCCCCGGCGCCTCGACAGAACCTCGTAGCTGCGCGCGAACGCCTGGCGGTTGTCCACGGTGCCGGGTGCGTCCTGGCGGCGCTGCACCGGCAGGAGGCCGGCGAGGGCGAGGAAGGGACGGGCCCAGCGCCGCTCCCACAGGGTCGCCTTGGCGAGGAAGCGGGGGACGCGGCCGAAGACGTGCACGAGGATGGCGGCGTCGGCGAGCCCGTTGAAGTGGTTGGCGACGATGAGCGTGGGCCGCCCGCGTGGTAGCCGCTCGCGCCCCTCCACCTCGACGCAGCGGTAGAAGCCCCGCAGCACGAGGAGCGCGAGGCCGACGAGCAGCCGGTCGAGCGTCCCCCGGACCATGGCTCCAGCCTACGGAAAAGCCGCAGGTGTCGGGGCTCTAGGCGGCGCTCGCGTCGGGGTCGGCGCCGGCCCGCCGGCGCGCGGCAGCCACCGAGGGTGAGACGCCGGTGGCGACACGGAAGCCCGCGAGCAGGGCGCGCGTCTGGGCCCGCAGCGGCCAGGCGCCCAGGCGGGTGGCGGGCAGACCGAGGAGCCGGCGCTGCCAGGGCTGCAGGCTCACCACCGCGCCGGTGAGCATTGTGAGGTAGGCGGTGCGGACGGCCGGTGACAGCGGTGGCCAGGCGAGGAAGCGCAGGGCCTCGCGACCTTGTGCCGTGAGGCCGAGCTCGGAGCGGAACGCCTCCATGCGGGCCGTGAGGTCGGCGACGGTGAGCGCCAGTCGGCCCTCGACGAGCATCGGCAGGCGTGTGGTCCCGCTGCGCAGCGCGCCCACCGCGGCGGGCTCACCGGCGATCATGTCGATGTCGACCCGGGGGTCCAGCAGCGACGCGGCAAGGGACTGCTCGGCGACGAACGCGTCGGCGGACGCCGCGTCGAGGGGCTCGGGGGCGTACGCGCGGTCGGTGGCGAGAAAGCTCGACGTGAGCGCGAGCGAGACCCAGGAGAGCAGGTGCTGGTCGTCGGCCTGGTAGGGGCGCCCGTCGGGTGCCGTGCCTCGGACGAGGCGGTGTGCCCGACGGACCCTCCGGGCGACGTCGAGCGCCTGGCGCGACGAGCCGAACGCCGTGGCGGTCACGTAGGCGCTAGTGCTGTGCAGGCGGCCGAGCGGGTCGGCGCGGAAGCGGGAGTGCTCCGCCACGCCCGCCATGGCGAGCGGGTGGAGCAGCTGGACGAGCAACGCCCGGATGCCGCCGACGATCGCTGCGGGCTCGCCGATGACGCGCGCCGACGCGGAGTCCGCCCCGAACAGCCCCGGGTCGCCGGGGTCGGCGTGGGGGTCGAACGGCGGTGGTCCGAACACGCGGCCCATCCCGGCCCGCACGAGGTCGCGGACGCCGGGGAGGCCTTCGGGGGCCGCGGCGGCGACCCTGCGCAGTGGTGAGATCGTCATGCTCCCATGCTGCCGCGTCGGGGGGCCGCCCGGTGCCGCCGGGGGCCGCCTGGGTGCTGCCCGGCGCGCCGGGCTAGGTCACCGAGCCTTGACCGGTGAGGCGCTGGGAGAGCGCGGTGCCCGCGGCGCCGTCGATGCCGACGCTCGTCATCACGCCAGCATGCCCGCAGGCGCGGCGCGGAGGAGGCGCGCGAAGACCGCCGCGTAGGGCCGGGAAGTTGGCTCGGGGGGATGCGTGTACCGGTGGGGGGCGGCCGGCGTCCGCACCGGGAGCCGGAGCTTGTGCGGCGCTACCGCTGCGCTGCGGGAGCCCTGCGTGGGCGGGAGGTTCCCCACAGGGCCGCGCGCAGGCCCGACGCGCGCTGGATCGGGCGCTCGACGGCGGCGCGCACGGCCTCAGCGGCGCCGACCACGGTGACCGTCGACTCGGCGCGGGTCACCGCCGTGTAGAGCAGCTCGCGGGTGAGGATCGGCGAGCCCGGTTCGGGCAGCACGACGAGGACGTGGCCGAACTGCGAGCCCTGGCTCTTGTGCACGGTCATCGCGTGCACGGTCTCGTGGTCCTCCAGGCGCACGGGGCTCACCGCGCGAACCCCGTCCGCAGCCGGGAACGCCACGGTAGGCTCCCCGCCGGGCCCCGCGACGACGACCCCCACGTCGCCGTTGCGGAGGTTCATCTGGTAGTCGTTGCGGGTGACGAGGACCGGGCGTCCGAGGTACCACGCACCGCCCACGTCGAAGTCGCGGGCCGCGAGCCACCGCTCCACCGCCGGCACCCAGGCCGTCACCCCGACGGAGCCGCGGCGGTGGGCGCACAGCACCCGCAGGGACCCGAGCGCCTCGAGCGCGCCGGCACCGTCGCCGGCACGCGCCGCGGCGAACACCGGCGCGGCGGCGGCAGCCACTGCGTCCCGCACCGGGCCCATGGCGGGGCCCTCGCGCGCCGTCTCGTCACCGAGCGCGGAAATCCAGCGCAGGTCGTCGCGCCCGCTCGCGAGGAGCGTGATGGCGGCCTCGCCGTCGCCGCTGCCGATGGCCTGCGCGAGCGCCGCGATGCCCGAGTCCTCGGCGAAGCGGTGCCTCCGGCGCAGCACGACGATCGCGTCCGCCAGTCCCCGCCGGGTCGCCTCGGCCTCGTCGTTGTCGGACCGCCCCGCGGCGTCGCCCCCACGATGGGGCGGCGCGGTCACCGCGGGGGCGGTCACCGCTGCGACCGGCGTGCTCGCGCCCGCGCGAAGGGGCCCGACGATGTCGCCGAGGACCGCCCCGGCCTCCACGGAGGCGAGCTGGTCGGGGTCGCCGATGAACACGAGGCGCGTGTCGGGCCCCACCGCGCCGAGCAGCTTCGCCATAAGGGCGAGCGACACCATCGACGCCTCGTCGACGACGACGACGTCGTGCGGCAGCGGGTTGTCCCGGTCGTGGCGGAAGCGGGTGTCGCTTCCGGGGCGCCGGCCGAGCAGTCGGTGCACCGTCGACGCCTCCAGGCCGAGGAGCCACCGCCGCACGCCGTCGTCGACGTCGAGCGCCCCCACACCGCGGTGGACGGCCTGGGCCACCCGATCGGCGGCCTTGCCGGTCGGCGCGGCCAGGGCCACGCGGGGGAGCTCACCGCCGGCGCGCTCGTCGGCGAGCAGGGCGAGCACCTTCACCACCGTCGTGGTCTTGCCCGTGCCCGGGCCGCCGGCGATGACGGTGAAGTGGCGCGCGAGGGCGGTGGCGGCCGCGCGGCGCTGGAGGTCGGGCTGCTCGGCGCCGTGCGGGAACAGCCGGTCGAGGCCGGCACCGAGCCGGTCCGCGTCGACCGGCGCGTCCGGGGCCGCCACCCGCCGGCGCAGGTCGTCGAGGACCCGCTGCTCGTAGCGCCAGTAGCGGTCGAGGTACAGCCGGGCGCCCGCCAGCCGCAGCGGACCGCGGTCCGTGTCGCCGGGCGCGGTGAGCGGGCTGGAGCGCACGGCGGCCACCCAGCCGCTGCCGGGCCAGGGCAGCGCGTCGAGGTCGGTGGGAATGTCAGCGTCGACGACGACGGTCTCGCGCACCCGGTCGAGGTCGACGCAGGTGTGACCGAGGCGGGGGGCACGCACGGCGAGCGCTGCGGCGAGCAGCACCGTCTCGTCCTCCTCGCGGCACAGCCGCCCGAGCGTGGCGGCCACGTGCACGTCGGCCGGACGGAGGACGCCGGCCTCGTTGAACGCGTGCAGCAGGCCACCGGCTCGCCGCACGAGGGCGGCGTCGAAGGGGTCGCGGGGCGGCGCCTCGGGCTCGGGCAGCGCCGCCGTGTCCTCCCACGCGGTCACGCGACCCCCTGCCTGCCGGCGGGCGCGCCGGCGTCGAGCAGGTCGCTCAGGTCGGCGACGAGCCCGGCCGGCGGCCGCCAGGCGAACACCCCGCACGGGTGGCCGTCGACCGTCGGCACGTCGCAGCCGGTCATCCCGCGCAGGAACAGGTAAGCCACGCCGGCCAGATGCGTGTCCGGCTCGTAGCCGGGCAGCCGCCAGCGCAGGTAGCGGTGCAGGGCGGCGGCGTACAGCAGCGCCTGCAACGGGTAGTGGGCGCGCATCATCGCCTCGGCCAGCGCCGCCGGCCGGTAGTGCCACGCGCTCAGCTCCTCGCCGGGCACGCCGAGCCGGTTCGTCTTGTAGTCCACGACCGCGAAACGCGGCCCCGGCAGCCGCACGACGAGGTCGATGCTGCCGGTCAGGTACCCGCGCAGCGCGCCGGACGGCGCGCCGGCCAGCGCAGCCAGCCGCTCGGGGTAGCCGGCCAGCGGGTCGGCAGGGTCGAGGCGGCGGCGCAGCAGCCCTGCGATGCTGGCGACGTCGACGTGGCCGGCAGGGTCGCGACCGCCGACCAGCGGCAGCTCGAACGACAGCTCGTCGAGGCGGTCGGGCCGCGTCACCTGCCGCAGCGCGACGCCGTCGAGCAGCGGGCCGAGCGGCGTCTCGAGCCCCCGGCGCAACCCGGCGGCCAGATCGCTCGCGTCGCCCACGTCGAGGAGGCGGTGCTCGAGGAGACGGTCGATGTGGCCGAGCAGCTCGGCGTCGAGGTCGTCCGCGGCGAAGTCGGCCTCCTCCAGCACGGCGTGCACGAAAGTGCCGAACCGCACGCCGCCGCCGGCTCCCGCCAGCGGGCAGCCCACCGCGCGCAGCGCCGCCTCGACACCCGCGCCGTCAGACGGCGTGGCGGCGGCTTCGCCCGGGGCCGGCGCGCTGCCGACGACTGCCCCCACCGCTGCCGCCACGTGGTGGTCCTCGTCGTCCTTGACCGGCTCCCCGGGCTCGCTGCCGACCGCCTCGTGCGGGCGGTCGCGGGTGATCGCGCTGTAGCTGTGGCGGCGCCAGCCGTGGTCGAGGGCGCGCTCCAGCGACGCCGCGTCGAGCGTTCCAGCGGGCAGGCGCTGCCGGTCCCACGTGACGGCGGGTGGGCGCGCCGGGACCGTCTCGACGCCGATCGTGCCGCCCGACGCGTCGGCCAGCGTGCCGAGCCGCTCGAGGGTGCGGTCGTCGTCGGGCAGCGAGGGGGTGCCGCGCGTGTTCACACGCTCGCCGTCGTCGCGTCGGCAGAACAGCACCCGCGCCAGCGGCGACCGGTCCGCGTAGTTGGCCGGTGCCCACCACACGACGGCACGGTGGCGGGCGCGGGTCAGCGCGACGTAGAGCAGCCGCAGGTCCTCGCCGCGCTGCTCGGCTTCGGCGTCGGCGCAGTGCTCGGCGAACGCCGGGTGCCCGTGGCCGCCCACGTCGATCGTGCGGCGCTCGGAGCCGGGGGTGTGGAACACCGGCACGCTGCGGTCAAACCAGGGGCTGGTCCACAGGAACGGGCAGTAGACGATGCCGAACTCCAGGCCCTTGCTGCGGTGCACGGTCATGACCTGCACCGCGTCGGCGTCGGACTCCAACCGCCGGGCGCGCTCCTCGGCCTGGGTGTCCTCTTCGGCCTCGGCCACCTGCTCGCGCAGCCAGGAGGTCAGCGCGGTGACACCCATGGCCTCGGCGCGCTCGGCTGCGTGCAGCAGCTCGGCGACGTGGGCGAGGTCGGTCAGGGTCCGCTCGCCGCCGGCGCGGCCGAGCAACCGGGCAGGCAGCCGCTCGGTCGCGGCCAGGGCCTGCCACAGGGACGCGACGCTGCGCTCGCGCAGCACGCCGGCCCACTGGTGCAGCCGCTGGTGGACGCCGTCCCACTCGGCGTCGTTGGCGGTGGCGACCCGTTCGGCGTCCCATCCCAGGAACGTGGTGAGCACCGCCGGGCGCGCCCGCCACGGTGACGACGGACGCTCGAGCGCGCGCAGGAGCGCCAGCCAGTCCTCGGCGGCCTGCGTGGCGAACACGCTGCCGACGCCGTTGATGACCGCCGGCACGCCGGCGTCGCGCAGGTGGCGCTGCACGAGCGTGGCGTCCGCGTTGCGCTTGACCAGCACGGCCAGGTCCGGCGGCGCGACCGGCCGCTTCCTCTGCCCCCCGCCGGGGACCTGTTCCAGGATCGTGGCGCCCGAGGAGAGCAACGTGACGATCTGCCCGGCGAGGTCGCGGGCCACGTGCTCGCGGGCGCCGTCGGCTCGCAGGTATCGTGGCGGGGGGTCCTCGACGTCGCGGCGCACCACCCGCAGGCACAGGGCGGCGTCACCGGGCGCCCCGCGCAGGCGCGGTTCGGCGTGGGCGTCGGCGGCGCTGACCGCCTCGTAGGCGATGCCGTCGTGGCCGAGCCGCGCACCCGCGAAAAGCACGTTGTAGGCGTCGAGCAGCGGCGCGTCGGAGCGCCAGTTGCGCGTCAGTCCCGCGGTCGCGCCGGCGGCTCGCTTGGCGCGCAGGTAGGCGTAGACGTCGGCGCCGCGGAACGAGTAGATGGCCTGCTTCGGGTCGCCGATCAGCACGAGCGGGCGGTCGCCGCCGCCGAACGCGGCGTCCACGATGCGCCACTGGATCGGGTCGGTGTCCTGGAACTCGTCGACCAGCGCCACGTGGTACTGGTGGCGCAGCCGCCGCGCGGTCGTGCGGGCCTCGGCGTCCCCGCCGTCGAGGGTGTCGGCCAGCCGCGTCAGCACGTCGTTGAACGACAGCACGCCGACGGTGCGCTTGCGCCGGTCGACCTCGGCGCGGACCTTGTGGGCGAAGCGCACCCGCATCGCCGCGGTGGGGTCGTCGGCCGGGTCGGGGGCGAGGTCGGCGTCGGGGTTGCCGACGACCGCGTGCGCGATGGCCAGGGCGTCGCGGCGGGGGAGCTCGAGGTCGTCGTCGCGGCGGCGGTGGAACCTCTGCACGAGAAGGTCGTCGACGACCGACTCGACGAGGTCGCGCTCGTCCTCGATCAGCGTGGCGGCGCGGTCGGCGTCTCCGGACAGCCCGAGGCTGCCGAGCACGTGCTGGCAGAAGCCGTGGATCGTTGAGATGGTGGCCGCGTCGAAGTCAGCCAGTGCCAGGCGCAGCCGGTCCGCGCGCGCCCGCCGGTCCTCCGGCGAGCCGGCGGCCAGCACCGCGGCGAGCGGGTCGCCGGCCGGCGGCGGGCCACCGGCCAGCACGCGGTCGAGCAGGTCGGCCGACCGCACGAGCCGCGTGCGCACGCGGTCGCGCAGCTCGGCCGTCGCGGCGCGGGTGAAGGTGACCACGAGCAGTCGGGGCAGCGGCACGCCGCCGGCGACGTAGCGGACCACCAGGGCCTCGATCGTGTACGTCTTGCCGGTGCCGGCGCTGGCCTCGAGGATCGTCACCCCGGCCGGCAGCGGCCCTTCGAGCTTGAACGGCGTCATGGCGGTCCCAGCTCCTCCACGGCCAGAAGCCCCGACCACAACCGGCGGGCGTGGCGGCCGAGCCGCGACGGCTCCTCGTCGAACCAGCCGTCGCCGCACTCGTCGGGGCGGGGGCCCTCGGCGAGCAGCTCGTCGAAGGGCCGCACGCCGCCCAGCACGAGCCGGTGGGCGGGCTCCCTGTCCTCCCTGGCGAACGTCGGCTGCGAGGTGTACCAGCGGCTGGCGGCGGCGCGGGGGTCCTCGCCCTTGCCGGCGATCTCGGCGTAGGCGGCCGACGTGGCGCAGTAGACGGGCAGCGGTTCGCGCATGCCACGGTCGTAGATGTCGGCGAGGCGCGCGAGCTCGGCCAGTGCGAGGTCGCGGCGCTCGGTCGCGTCCTCGCCGAGGGGGCCGAGCCGGGAGACGGCCACGAGCTGCTTGCCGCGGCCCGAGGCGGCCCGCCCGACGGTGACGGCGCAGAACGCCCGGTCGGGGGCGGCAGCGGTGGCGGCCAGCAGCCGCGCCCACGCCGCGAGGCGGTGCTTGGGTCCGAGGCGGGCGTACTGCACGGCGAGGATCACCTGGCCGTGGACCCCGGCCACCGTCCCGACGAGGGTGCGCCCGCCGGGCAGCGCCACGTGCACGGGCAGCACGCCCACGGCGGCGCCCCGGTCACCGGCCCGCTCGGCGACTGCAGCCCGTGCGGCCTCGATGATCGCATCGACGTCGGCCCGGATCGGGGCGAGCGCGCGGTCGGCCAGCGCGCCGGGCGGCAGGACACCGCGGGCCAGCTCGGCGGCGGTCCAGGCGGCCTCGTCGACGCCGGCCAGGCGTGCGGTCAGCAGGCGCTCGCCGACGCCGTGGCGCTCGAGTGGGGACAGCTCGACGGGGATCGCGTCCGACGGCTCGTCGCCGGCGCGGGGCAGGCTGATGTCGAGGCGCCGGCGAAGGAACGCCTTGACGGGGTTGCCGAGGAACGTCACGAGCTCGTCGAGCTCGAGCGTGCGGGCAGGCTCCCAGCCCTCCAGCGGGCCCTCGAGGAAGCCTCTTTCCGGAGTGGCGCCGACGGCCCGGGCGCGCGCCCCGGCCAGAGAGACGTGGTCGAAGCCCCAAGGGCCGGCGCGCCCCAGCGCTCCGGGAGTGAAGTTGCGCGCGTCGAACGGCTGCAGCGGGTGGTCGACGCCGACGCGCTCGCTTGCCGCCTTGCCGTCGCCGGTGCGGACGGTCGCGTCGATCGTGTCGAGCAGCTCACCGACCGGCACGGCCGGCGGGCGCTGGTCGTTGGTCCGCTCGTCGCGACCGGTGTAGGTGACGACGAGCGCGTCGCCGGCGGCGAGCAGCGCGTCGAGCAGCAGCTGGCGGTCCTCGGTGCGCAGGTCGCGGTCGCCGACACGCGGCGTGCGGTCGAGCAGGTCGTCCCCGTCGGGCACCGTGCGGCGGGGGAACGCGCCGTCGTCCATGCCGAGCAGGCACACCACCCGGTGGGGCACCGAGCGCATCGGCACGAGGGTGCACACGGTGAGGTCACCGGTGCGGTGGTTGGCACGGCTCGGGCGGCCCTGCAGCCGGTCGCCGAGCAGGACCCGGGCCTCCGGCAGGGCGAGGGCGACCTCGCTGCCGGCGGACTGCCCACGCAGGTCGTCGAGCAGCCGGTCGAGCTGGAGACGCTGCCAGCGGTCGGCTTCCGCCGTGGCGGCGAGCAGGTTGGCGGTGAGGGCGAGGGCCGCCGCCCACTGGTCGACCGTCTGGGGGCCCTGCAGCGCGGTGACCGCCTCGTCGAGCCGGTCGACGAGCTCGGCCAGCCGCCCCGCGAGGTCGACCTCGGTACCCTCCACGTCGTCGAGCGGGGCGGTGCCCTCGACGAGCCGCCCCCCGTCGTCGGCGGTCGTGACGCCGAGCAGGATCCGGTTGAGTCCGGCGCGCCACGTGTTGGCCTCGACGCCGCCGAGGTCGAACGCCGCCCGGTGCCCGGCGTGCAGCCCCCAGCGGACCTGCGCCGCGGCGACCCACGTCTCGAGGCGGGTCAGGGCCGCGTCGTCGAAGCCGAACCGCCGGCGCACGGGTTCCCGGCTGGCGAGGTCGAGGACCTCCGAGGCGGTCAGCCGGCCGTCGGCGCGGTCGAGGACGTCGGCGACCACCCGCAGCAGCGGGTTGGTCTGGCGGATCGCGCGGTCGGCGAGCTTCACCCGCACGTCGGGCAGGCGCGGCGTGCCTGCCCGATCACCCGCGGCGGGCGGCACGCCGAAGACCGCCTGCACGATCGGGGCGTACGCCTCGATGTCGGGGCACATGACCACGATGTCGCGGGGCTCGAGTTCGCTGTCGTCGGCGAGCAGGTGCAGGATCGCGTCGCGCAGCACCTCGACCTGCCGTGTCCGTCCGTGGCAGGCGTGGACCTGCACCGACCGGTCGCCGGGCTCGAGCAGCGCCCGCGCGTCGTCGGCGCCGGCGACGGGACGACCCGGCGGCGGGCGGTCCGCGCGGACGTCGGCCTGCAGGCGGGCGAGCAGCGTTCCGGGGGGCGTCCGCCCTGCGGGCAGGTGGTCGTCGACCGGCGCGGGCCCGCTCGACACGACCAGCTGCATCTCCCGCGCGTCGCGTCCCCACGAGGCGAGCAGCGGGTTGCGGGCGAGCCCGCTCGTAGGGTCCTCGTCGCGGCGCACGACCGGTCGCGGTGCCCCGCCGAGGGTGGCGGCCACCGCTGCCCACAGCGCCGGCGAGGGGTGGAGGAGGAACAGGTGCACCTCGTGCGCCGCGAGCGCGCCGAGGACCCGCAGATAGCTCGCGGGCAGTGCGGTGAGGCCGAACACGGCGATGCGGTCGGGCAGGTCGGGCACGCGCGTACCCGCCGCCAGCGCGGCTGCCGCCTGCGCGAGGCGCTCCGCGGGGCTCGCGGCTGGAAGGCGCCTGCGCACGAGCCGCCAGAGGTGCGCCTGCCACACCGCGTCGGCGTCGAGCGCGGCGCCATCCGCGTCGACGTCGCGGTCCTCTGCCCACGCGCACAGCATCCGCGGGCGGTGGACCGCGTAGCGGTCGAAGAGGTCGGCGATGTGGCGCGCGGCGGCGAACCGCCGGTTGCGCCGGGTGGGATCGGCGTCGTTCGGCCGTCCGCCGAGGTGGGTGCGCAGCGGTCCGAGCCACTCCTCGCCGAGGTGGGCGTCGATCACCTCGAGCAGCGGCCACACGAGCCGGGAGGGCACCCAGGGGTCGGCGTCCGCGCCCACGGCGCCGGCGACGGCGAGCGCCCGCCCCACGACCGTGGCCGGAAAGGGGAACTCGACGTTCGCGCAGACGCCGTCAAGGCCGCCGCCCGCCCCGAGCCGCAGGGACAGCTCCTGTGCGAGCCAGCGCTCGATGCCGCGGGTGGGGACCGCGACGAGGTCCGGGGTGAACGGGTCGGGGGGCGCCTCGGCGAGCACCCCGGCGAGCGCGTCGACGAGCCGGTCGGCCCGCTCGGCGCGGTGGATGCGCAAGGTGGACACGGGTGCCATGGTCCGTCGAGTATGCCGGTGCGGTGTGACTGCCCGGAGTTGCCCCGGGGCGGCCGGCGGGCAAGGCTCGCAACCCGTGACCCGTCCACCCGGCCGCCCGCGCGGCGCCCAGCGGCTGCTGCCCGTGGAGGAGCGACCCCGCGCACGGCTGATCTTCGCGATCACCGCGACGGGGATCACGGGCAACGCGGTCATCACCCCGTCGCTGCCGGAGATCCTCGCTGGGGTGGGGGCGGCGCCGGGGCAGGCGGGCCTCGTGATCGGTGCGACGACCCTGCCCGGGATCTTCCTCGCCCCGGTGATCGGGCTCCTCGCCGACCGCTACGGCCGCCGCGAGGTCGTCGTGCCCTGCCTCGTGCTGTTCGCCGTGGCGGGGGGCATGGCGGCGACCTCCCCGTCGCTTGCGTGGCTGCTCGGCTGGCGGCTGCTCCAGGGCGCCGGGGCGGCCGGTCTCGTCAACCTCGCGGTCGTGCTCGTCGGCGATCTCTGGGAGGGTCCGCGGCGCGCCGCGATGATCGGGCGCAACAGCGCGGTGCTCACCACCTGCCTCGCGCTCGGCCCCCTCCTGGGCGGCGGCCTCACCGACCTCGCCGGGTGGCGGGCGCCGTTCCTCGTCTATCCCGTGGGCCTCGTCACCGCTGCGCTCGTCGCGCGGCACCTACCGCGCTCGCAGCCGCGCGACGTCGACGTCGGGCAGCAGCTGCGTGACCTGCCTCCCGCCCTGCGCGAGCCGGGGGTCGCCCGCGCCCTCGCTGCGGGCGCCGTGACCTTCGCCGTCATCTTCGGCCTCATGCTCACCGTGCTGCCGCTGCACCTCGAGCGCGTCTTCGGCCTCGGTCCGACCGCCCGCGGCCTCCTGCTCGGCGCGCCCGCGATCGCGAACACCGCGGTCGCGCTCGCCACGGGCCGGCTGCAGCGCTTCGCGAAGCGGGCGCTGCTCGCGGCCGCGGCCGTCGTCATGGCCGCGGGCCTCGCCCTGATCGGGGCGGCTCCCACCCTTCCGGTGCTCGTCGCCGCGGTGCTGTGCTTCGGCGCCGGGGAGGGGCTCATGGTGCCGAACCTCCAGGACATCGCGGCGAGCTCGCGCCAGCGCAGCCGGGGGGCCATCGTCGCCCTGTTCGTCAGCGCGTCAAGGGTGGGCCAGACCGCGGGCCCGCTCGCGGCGGGCGCCGGCATGGCCGTCGTCGGAACCGCCGCGACCTTCGGCGCGGCCGCGGTGGCGTGCCTCGCGCTGCTGCTGCCGCTCGCGCTCGTCGGCCGGCGCGGGGGGACGCCGCTCCCGCCGGCCGGCGTCGCCCGCTGACCCGCCGTCACGGGGATGCGAGGGTGGCGCGCACTCCGTAGTGGTCGGAGACGACCGGGGCGTCCTTGCCGGTGAGCACGACCGCCGCGTCGCGCACCGCGAGGTCCCTCACGAGCAGGTGGTCGACTCGTCGGCCGGCCAGCTCGGGCTGCCACAGGTAGGGGTTCACGCGGTCGAACGTCGGGCGGTCCTCGGCGCCCGCGGCGGTCACGGCGTCGACGAACCCCGCCTCGACGAGCGTGTCGAGCGCGCGCGAGCCGACGACGTCGTTGAGGTCGCCGGCGATCACCGCCGGCCCCGCCCAGGCCGCCAGCGCGTCGCGGATCGCGGCGGCCTGCTCCGCGCGCTGCTGGCCGGCGTCGAGCCGCCACGCGAGGTGGGTGTTCGCGAGCCGCACCGTGCCCCCCGGCGCGGGCACGTCGACAACCTGCACCGCGCGGGGGTGGTCGGTTCGCGCGCCGGGCAGCCGGACGGTGGCGACCGGCTCGGCGGCGCCGGCAGCCAGCACGGCAAGGCCCTCGCCGCGCCGCATCCCACGGCCGGTGCGCACGTGGTGGACCACCGGGTAGCCGACCGCGTCGGCGAGGCGGTGCGCCTGCGTCACGCCCGCCCAGTCGTCGACCTCCTGCAGGGCGACGACGTCGGGGCGCTCGGCCAGGAGGTAGGCGGCGAGCGCCGAGAGCCGGTCGGCGACAGGACCGTTCGTGCCCCACAGGTTGAGCGTCAGAAGCCGCACGCCCGCCATGCAAGCACACCGCGTCCGGCAGGCGTGCGTGCGCTACGCTGCCGGCGGCCTTCCCCGACGCGCAAACTCGAGGAGGCGCGATGACGTCGTCCGCGCAGGCCACCACGGCGCGGCCCGACCTCGCCGGCGTGGTGGGACCGGGATGGCCCGAGGCGCTCGCGCCGGTGCGGGGCCGCCTCGCCGAGCTCGGCGACTTCCTGCGCGCCGAGCAGGCCGCGGGGCGCCGGTTCCTGCCCGCCGGGGACCGCATCCTCGCGGCGTTCGCCCAGCCGTTCGACGCGGTGCGCGTGCTCGTCGTGGGCCAGGACCCGTACCCGACGCCCGGCCACCCCATCGGCCTGTGCTTCTCCGTCGCGCCCGACGTGCGGCCCCTGCCCGGCAGCCTCGCGAACATCTTCCGCGAGTACGCCGACGACCTCGGGCATCCCGCCCCGCGATGCGGCGACCTCACCCCGTGGACGCGCCAGGGGGTCATGCTGCTCAACCGGGTGCTCACCGTTCGTGCGGGTGCGCCCGCGTCGCATCGCGGCAAGGGATGGGAGGAGGTCACCGACCAGGCGATCCGCGCGCTCGTCGCCCGTGACCGCCCGCTCGTGGCGATCCTCTGGGGCAAGGACGCCCGCGGCCTGAAGCCGCTGCTCGCCGATGTCCCGGTCGTCGAGAGCCCCCACCCGAGTCCCCTGTCGGCCCGCTACGGGTTCTTCGGCTCGCGTCCGTTCAGCCGCGCCAACGCCTTGCTCGCGGCGCAGGGCGCCGAACCCGTCGACTGGCGGCTGCCCTGACGTCGGGGCCGCGTCAGCCGCCCGGCGCCCGCCGGCGCGTGCGGTAGGCGCGGGCCTTCGCCCGGTTGCCGCAGACCTCCATGGCGCACCCGGACACCAGGGGAGCGGGGGAGGGGCGCGACGGGCGCCGCGCCGCGCGGGTCAGCCCGCCGCGAGCAGGGCCTGCGACGTGCGCCGCGCGAGCGCCATGCAGGTGAGCATCGGGTTCGCGCCGCTCGCGGTCGGGAAGGCGCTCGTGTCGCCGATCCACACGCCGGGCGTGTCGTGCAGCTGGCCCTCGGGATCGGCCACGCTCGCGGCGGGATCGGTGCCCATGCGGGCCGTGCCCATCTGGTGGGCGCTGAACATCGTCCGCCGGCCGCCCTCGGAGGGGATGGACCGCACCCGGGCCACGTACCGGTCGAGGGGCTTGCCCCGCCGCCAGAGCGTCGCCGCCGGGGTGAGGTCAAGGATCGCCCGCGCACCCGCGGCCTCGTGCAGGCGGGCCATCGCCTCGAGGGCGCCGTGCACATGCTCGCGGTCGACCGCGTCCTCGAGCGGGTAGTGCACCACCGCATCCCCCGCGTCGTCGACGGTGACCCGGCCGCCGCCGCGGTCACGCACGATGCCGATGAACGGGGCCAGGTGCGTGGCCCGCCCGGCGAGGACCTTGTGGGCCCGCCCCGACCGCCAGGGTGTGCTCGCCGCGAAGAGACCCGTGCCGTAGTGGGGGCACTCGACGAGGAAGCCGTAGCCGTCGAACAGATCGGCGAACTCGTCGACGACGACCGTCTGGGGCGCTCCCCACCAGGGGCGCTGCTCGTCCGGGTAGTAGCCGGCGAGGGCCGCGACCGGGTGCAGGCGCAGGTGCCGGCCGACCGCCGGGCCGCCGATCCCCGAGCGCAGGAGCAGCGCCGGGGTCTCCAGGGCCCCGCCGGCGACCACGACGACCGGGGCGCGCACGGTCACCTGCCTCCCGTCGCGCACGCGGGCCTCCACCCCTGCGGCGCGCCCGTTCTCCACGAGGATGCGCCCGGCACGGCAGCCGACGACGATGCGCGCGTCCGCCTCGGCGGCGTCCCCGAGGTAGGTGCGGGTCGTCGTCTGCTTGCAGCCGGTCCGGTCGCCGAAGCCCATGTGGCCGGCGGCGCCGGCGTCGTAGCGACCCGGGTCGGCACTGAGCAGCGCGGTGCCCCACGACCAGCCGCGTGCCCCGGCGCCCTCGGCCAGGCGCGCGTTCGGCCCGTTGCGCTCGCTGCAGTCAACGGTGACCGAGATCCGCTGCGCGACCGCGTCGAGGTGCTCGTCGAAGGCGGGGCTGTCGAGGTCGGTGAGCCCGTGACGGGCCCACTCCGCCCGCAGCTGCGGGCGCGGGCGGACGCAGTTGGCCCAGTTCACGGTCGTTCCGCCGCCGAGGGTCGCCCCGGCGGCCATGACGATCGTGCCGTCGGCCGTGGGCGTCCAGCCACCGCGCCAGTAGAGGTCGCGGTAGGCGACGACCTCGTAGGGCGGGAAGTCGGGCTCCTCGAAGTGCCCGCCGGCCTCGAGCACGACGACGTCCTTGCCCGCGCGGGCGAGCTCCCCGGCCACGACCCCACCCCCGGCGCCCGACCCGACGATGCAGACGTCGGCCTGCAGCGGCACGTACCGGCGTCCCGGCATCGGGGCGAGGGGACGGACCCGGCGCGCGGCGGGCGCCTCGACGTCGGGTGGCCCGGGATAGCCGACGACCGGCCAGTTGGGGTTCGCGCCGCGCTCGTCGGGCAGCGCGTAGAAGTGCAGCATCGTCAGGGCACGCAGGCCGTCGAGGCCTCGGGCGACGTCGGCGGCGGTCTGCCGCAGCGCCTTCACCGCGGCCGTGCGGGCGATCAGCGGCAGGCGCGAGAACCCCATGCCCGCCAGCACGTCGAGGAGCTGCTCGAGGCCGGCGCGGTCCTCCTCGCCGAGCCGGGTGGCGATGTACCCGGCGACGGCCCGCTCGGTGCCGACGTCCGACGCGGTCCGCGCCCAGTATGGGTCGGGCGACGCCACGCGCGGGGGGTCGACGGCCGGCACGAACGTGTCGCACAGCGCACGCAGGGCGCCGAGGCGTCGCTGGCCCCTCGCGCCCGCGGCCCAGGTCGCCGCTGCCTCCTCGAGCTCTTGCCGCATCGCCCTCTCCGGTGTCGGGGGGCAAGCCTAATATGGTTCGCAACGTTGATCGCGTCCCCCGCGTCGGTCGGTCGACAAGGCGTTGTGGGCGCGGTGGTCATGGCCGCCTACGTCACCGGCATGTCCACCAGGAAGGTCGACGACCTCCTGTTGCGCGGGGCTGCGACTCGGTCCGTGCTCCTTCGGCGGCGACCGCCTCGACCGGGCTTGCGGGGCGCCGGGCACCTATACGTCCGGAATGAAAGAAAAGAAAAAGAACTCAGATGTCGAAGACGTTTGCGACCGACACGCCGGGGACGCTGACCACGCGGGCGTACGCCGAGGCGGTGCACTACGAGACCGACGAGGGCGGGTGGGAGCCGATCGATGTGGCGTTGACGCCTGGGCGGGAGGGCCGTCTTGAGAACGGCGCGAACAGTTTCGGGCTGTCGGTCGCGGCCGACAGCGGGCAGGGGCTGCTGGCCGAGTTGGACTTGGGCCAGGGTCGCCGGATCGGGTTCTCGCTTGACGCCGAGCACAAGCGCCCGGGGGTGGCGGATCGGGCGTCGGGGGGCTCGGCGGTGGTGTACCGCCAGGTCCGCCCGCACGTGGATCTGCGGTTGACGTCGACCGCGACGGGGTTGAAGGAGGAGCTGGTGTTGCGCTCGCCCGCCGCACCGGACACCTTCGAGTTCCCGTTGCGTCTCGAGGGGGTGCGCGCGCAGCTTGACCCGGCGACGGGCGCGGTGGTCTACCACGACGCCGCCGGGGAGCTGGTCGCTGCGGTGCCGGCGGGGTGGATGGAGGACGCCGCGGGCGGCACACCGGGGG
>DATLGH010000079.1 GCA_035540635.1 Egibacteraceae bacterium
TTTCGCGCCGAAGGTGGCCCCCCGGGGGGGCCCTTCGGCGCGAAACGGGTAGCGCGGTAGCCTGGCCGCGACGAAATCGGAGGACTGGGATGCCGCCACCCCCCGCGACCGCCCGAGGGCCCGGCGCGGCCGACGCCGGACCGCGTGCCCCGGGCGCCCGGGAGGCCCGACCGGCCCGTCCGGAGCAGGTCCAGAGCCGCTTCTGGCTCGTGAACCTCTACCGCTCCGGCCTCGGCAAGAAGTACGTCATGGCCCTCACGGGCGTCGTGCTCATGGCGTACCTCCTCCTGCACATGCTCGGCAACCTCAAGCTGTACTTCGGCCGCGAGTCGATGAACGAGTACGCCGACTGGCTGCGGCTCTTCGGTGCCCCCGCGGCTCCCGAGAGCTCCATGCTGTGGGTCGTGCGCGCCGTGCTGCTCGTGGCTTTCGTGCTCCACATCGTCGCCGCCTACCAGCTCACACGGATGAACCTGCGGGCGCGTCCACGCCGCTACGCGTCACGCCGGGACTGGGTGGCCGCCGACTTCGCCGCCCGCACGATGCGCTGGTCGGGCGTCATCGTGCTCCTGTTCGTGGTCTTCCACCTCGCCGACCTCACCTTCGGCGTCGCCAACCCCGACTTCCACCGCCACGACGTGTACGGCAACGTCGTCGCGAGCTTCCAGCGCGTGCCCGTGTCGCTGTTCTACATCCTCGCGAACCTCGCGCTCGGGCTGCACCTCTACCATGGGGCGTGGAGCCTGTTCCAGTCGATGGGCTGGAACAACCCCCGCCTCAACCACTGGCGCCGCAACTTCGCCATCGGCTTCTCGGTGCTCGTGGTGGGGGGCAACGTGAGCTTCCCCGTGGCCGTGATGACCGGCCTCGTCTCCTAGCGACCGGGAGCTGTCGACCTATGGACCGCGACGTGCGACTCGACGCGAGGGCGCCCTCCGGTCCGCTGCCGGAGGCGTGGGACGACCACAAGTTCAGCCTCGAGCTCGTAAACCCCAACAACAAGCGCAAGTTCGACATCATCATCGTCGGCACCGGTCTCGCCGGCGCGTCGGCGGCCGCGACGCTCGGTGAGCTCGGGTACAACGTCAAGGTCTTCACCTTCCACGACTCGCCGCGGCGCGCCCACTCCATCGCGGCGCAGGGAGGCATCAACGCCGCGAAGAACTACCAGGGCGACGGCGACTCGATCCACCGGCTCTTCTACGACACCGTCAAGGGCGGCGACTACCGGGCGCGGGAGGCCAACGTCTACCGCCTCGCCCAGGTGAGCCTCGACATCATCGACCAGTGCGTCGCACAGGGCGTGCCGTTCGCCCGCGAGTACGGCGGACTGCTCGCCAACCGCTCGTTCGGCGGGGCGCAGGTGTCGCGGACCTTCTACGCCCGCGGGCAGACCGGCCAGCAGCTGCTGCTCGGCGCCTACCAGGCGATGGCCCGCCAGGTCGAGGCGGGCTCGGTGACCCTCTACCCCCGCGCGGAGATGCTCGACGTCGTCGTGGTCGACGGGCGGGCGGCCGGGGTGGTGGTCCGGGACCTGCTGACGGGCCAGATCACGAGCCACTCCGCCCACGCGGTCGTGCTCGGCACGGGCGGCTACTCCAACGTCTTCTACCTGTCCACGAACGCGAAGGCGTCCAACGCCACCGCGGTGTGGCGCGCGCACCGGCGGGGGGCGCTGTTCGCCAACCCCTGCTTCACCCAGATCCACCCGACCTGCATCCCGGCGAGCGGTGACTACCAGTCGAAGCTCACGCTGATGAGCGAGTCGCTGCGCAACGACGGGCGCATCTGGGTGCCGGTGGACCCCGACGACACCCGTCCCCCCCACGAGGTGCCCGAGGACGCGCGGGACTACTTCCTGGAACGCAAGTACCCCGCGTTCGGCAACCTCGTGCCGCGCGACGTCGCGAGCCGCAACGCGAAGGTCGTCATCGACCAGCACCGGGGCGTCGGTCCCCTGCGCAACGGCGTCTACCTCGACTTCTCCGCCGCGATCGGTCGCCTCGGTCCGGACCGCATCGCCGAACGGTACGGCAACCTCTTCGCGATGTACGAGCGCATCACCGGGGAGGACCCCTTCGAGGTGCCGATGCGCATCTACCCGGCGCCGCACTACACGATGGGCGGCTTGTGGGTGGACTACCACCTCATGACGACGATCCCGGGGCTCTACGCCATCGGGGAGGCGAACTTCTCCGACCACGGCGCAAACCGCCTGGGGGCCAGCGCGCTCATGCAGGGCCTCGCCGACGGCTACTTCGTGCTGTCCTACACGATCGGGGACTACCTCGCCCCGCTGCTCGGCGAGCGGCCCGTACCGACCGACCATCCGGCCTTCGTGGAGGCGGAGCAGGGCGTGCGCGAGGGCGTGCGCCGGCTCCTCGACGTCAAGGGGAGCCGCACGGTGGACTGGTTCCACCGCGAGCTCGGCAAGATCATGTGGGACCACTGCGGCATGTCGCGCAACCGCTCGGGGCTCGAGAAGGCGCTCTCGGAGATCCCGGCGCTGCGCGAGGAGTTCCGCACCGACGTCCGCGTCCTCGGCGAGAACGAGACGTTGAACCAGTCCCTGGAGAGGGCGGGACGCGTCGAGGACTTCTTCGAGCTGGCCGAGCTCACCTGCCGCGACGCCATCCACCGGGAGGAGTCGTGTGGCGGCCACTTCCGCGAGGAGCACCAGACCGAGGACGGCGAGGCGCTGCGCGACGACGCCCGCTTCTCCTACGTGGCGGCCTGGGGCTGGGGCGGCGCCGGCGGCGCGCCGACCCTGCATCGGGAACCCCTCGAGTTCAGGTACGTGAAGCCGACGCAGAGGAGCTACAGGTAGATGGCCGCCGGCGGCGAGCTCGACCTCACCCTCCGCGTGTGGCGCCAGGAGGGGCCCGATGCCCCTGGGCGGTTCGAGACCTACGAGGCCCGGGGCATCAGCGAGCACGCGTCGTTCCTCGAGATGCTCGACGTCGTGAACGAGCAGCTCGTCCTCGCCGGCGAGGAGCCGATCGCCTTCGACCACGACTGCCGCGAGGGGATATGCGGCTCGTGCGGCATGATGATCGACGGGCAGGCGCACGGGCCGCAGCGGGGCACCGCCACGTGCCAGCTGCACATGCGCCATTACGCGAGCGGCGACGTCATCACCGTCGAGCCGTTCCGCGCGGCGGGGTTTCCCGTCATCAGGGACCTGGTCGTGAACCGCAGCGCCCTCGACCGCATCGTCGAGGCCGGCGGCTACATCTCGGTGAACACCGGCAGCCCCCAGGACGCGAACACCATCCTCGTGCCCAAGGAGGACACCGACCGGGCGATGGACGCCGCGTCGTGCATCCAGTGTGGCGCGTGCGTCGCCGCATGCCCCAACGGCGCCGCCCAGCTGTTCACGTCGGCGAAGCACGCGCACCTGTCGGTGCTGCCCCAGGGCCAGCCGGAGCGCTACAGCCGCGCCACGAACATGGTCGATGTCATGGAGCAGTACTTCGGGTCGTGCACGAACATGGGCGAGTGCGAAGCGGCGTGCCCGAAGGAGATCTCGATCGACTTCATCGCCATGCTGAACAAGGACTACCGCAGGGCCCGCGTCCGCGGCCGCGCCGCACGGCGTTAGCGGGTCGAGGATGGCGCAGAGAGCCGTGACCCGCCGTCGGCCGGCGGTCAGAAGCCTTCCGGCGGATCGAACAGCTCCATGTCGCCGAAGTCGGTGACCTCGTCGTCGGGCGGAGGGGCGATGTCCACCTCGACGCCGAAGTCGTACAACTCCATGGTCACCGTGGCGGTGCCCTGCGGCTGGGCCATCGGCGCGTCGCCAGGAGCACCGTCGGGGGTCTCGGGGACCTGCATACGGGAAAGGTCCATCTCGTAGGTCATCCGCCGCAGCAGGCCGTCGTCGTCGATCCACACGACCACGGGAAGCTCGTCGGTGCCGAGCATCTCGACGCTGCGCCGGGCCTGCTCACGGTGCTCCTCGGCAAGCTCGTCGACCGCCTTGTTCAGGTCGACGGTTCCCTCGTAGCGGGTGGTGTCGACGTCGCGGACCTCCTCCCGCCCGACCTCGGTCACGTCGTCGGACACCCCGCGGAGGTAGTCGAGCGCCTCCGAGGGGTTCTGCGTTCCGGCGGACCCGCCGAAGCCGCCTGCAGCGCTGCCGAGCTCGGCCGCGTCAATGCGGATCCAGGGCGTCGGGGCATCGGGGATCGGCAGCTGGGTGTAGAGGACGGTGCCGTCGGCGATCATCGTGATGGCGCCCTCGCCGTCCGCCCCCTCGGGCATCCCCGGCATCTCCATGCGCAGCTCCGCCCGGTTGTTGACGAAGTCGATGACCCCCTCGCTCGACAGGGTCATCGAGAAGCCCTCCGACTCCTGGGCGAAGGTCATGGCGATGCGGGCCGTCCCCGCCTCGGCCGTGTGCTCCGCGGCTGCCGCCACCGCCTCCCGCGGCCCCGGACCTTCGGTCCCACAGCCGGTCACGAGCAGCGAAAGAAGCGTGAGCCCGGCGATCAGTCGTCGCATGCAGCATCACTCCCTCGACAGGCCCTACCCAGATCCGAGGTTACGAACCTCCCGCATGCTCGGCGAGCAGCTCGGCGATGACCGCGTGCCCCGCGTCGCTCGGATGGAGGCGATCCTCGGCGATGAGCCCCTGCACGACCGGGTCGGCAAGGCCCTCGGGGCCGTTGAAGGCGGCGTGCACCGGCGCCACGGTCATGCCGTGCTCGGCCGCCGACCGCCGGATGTGCTCGTTCACCCGGTCGAGGAACGGCTGTAGGCGCTCGTAGAGGCCGAACGCCCGTAGCGGCGCGACGAACGGGTTGTACAGGTCCATCGTGATGAGGACGGTGTCCTCGGCCACGAGTCGGTCGACGGCGACGACGATGGCGTCCCAGTTGGTTTGGAAGGCGTCGACGGCATCGTGCAGGCAGTCCTCTCCACTGCACTCACCCGCAAGGAACTGTGCCTGCGCGCGCAGCAGGTCGTTGCCGCCGATGTCGATCGTCACGACGTCGGCTCGCGTGAGCGCGTCGGCGAAGCGGGGGTCGCCCTCCAGCGCGGCGAGGAGGTCGGCGCTCGTCCAGCCGTCACGCGCGAAGTTCGTGAACCGCACCGACCCACCCCCGTCGGCCCGCAGGTGGTCGGCGTAACGCTCCGCATAACCCCGCTGAGCGCCTGCCCCGGTGGCGAGCGAGTCACCGACCGCCACGTACCGTGATGGACGTGGGGGGTCCTCGGCCGGAGGTGCGACCGCTTCACGGACCGGCGCGCACGCGGCCACGGTTGCCAGCACGACGAGCACCGGCAGGGCGAGGCGTGTCACTCGGCGCCTTTCTGGTTGACGGCAGCCGGCCAGGGTAGATGCCAATGCGGACGGACGCCGACGGCGACAGGAACTGGCGACATGGCAGACATCGGCGGAGAGCTCACCCCCTTCGAGGCGGTCACGCTGTTCTTCCACGAGGTGGCCGACACGGTGGGGATCGACGACCAGACCCGTGAGGTGCTGTCCGGCACGTACCGCGAGATCCGCGTGCAGATCCCGCTGCGACGGGATGACGGCACGGTCCAGACCGTCTACGGCTACCGCGTGCAGCACAACGGGGCCCGCGGGCCGTACAAGGGGGGTGTCCGCTACCACCCCCACGCCGACCTCGACGAGGTGCGCGCGCTCGCCGCGCTCATGACGTGGAAGACCGCTATCGTCCAGCTGCCCTTCGGCGGCGCCAAGGGCGGCATCCAGGTCGACCCCGGGGAGCTGTCGTCCGCGGAGAGGGAGCGGCTCACCCGCCGCTACATGGCGCAGGTCTCCTACATCGTCGGCCCCAACCGGGACATCATGGCGCCGGACATGAACACCAACGCGCAGACCATGGCGTGGATGATGGACGCCTACGGGCAGCGCGCCGGCCACACCCCGGCCATCGTGACGGGCAAGCCCGTGGAGCTCGGCGGGTCGCTCGGCCGCGACGCCGCCACCGGGCGCGGGGCGGTCATGGTCCTGAACGAGGCCGTCCGGGACATGGGCCGTCAACCGGAGGACCTCACCGTCGCGGTTCAGGGGTTCGGCAACGTCGGCTCCTGGGCGGCCCGGCTCGCGGCGAACACCGGCTACCGGGTCGTGGCGGTGTCCGACGTCAACGGCGGGATCTCCGCACCGCGCGGGCTGAACGTGCCCGACCTCATGGCGCACGTCCGCGAGTCCGGGTCGGTGGTCGACTACCCCGACGGGGAGGCGATCCTCAACGAGGACCTCCTCGAGCTCGACGTCGACGTGCTCATGCCCTGTGCGCTCGGCGGCGTCATCACGAAGGCGAACGCCGACCGGGTCCTCGCCCAGGTGGTCGTCGAGGGCGCCAACCATCCCATAACCCCCGACGCGGACCGTATCCTCGAGGAGCGCGGGATCACTGTCCTGCCCGACATCCTCGCCAACGCCGGGGGGGTGACGGTGTCCTACTTCGAGTGGACGCAGAACATCCAGCAGTTCCACTGGGACGAGAACCGGGTGAACAGCGAGCTCGGAAAGCACATGACCCGCGCCTACCAGGAGGTCCGCGACCACGCGAGGATGCACGACACCGACCTGCGCCACGCCGCCTTCGCCATCGCGGTGGACCGGGTGGCCACGGCGGCCCACCTCCGCGGTTACGTGTAGGAACCGGGGCCGCTCACCGCCCGCGCGCGCGGGCGAATGGCTCACCGGAACACCGTCCGGCGGTAGTAGCGCAGCTCCTCGATGGACTCGCGGATGTCCGCCAGCGCGCGGTGATCGCCTTCCTTGGCGGGCCGGGCGGCGTAGACGTCGGGATACCAGCGGCGCACGAGCTCCTTCACGGTCGACACGTCGACGTTGCGGTAGTGCACGTGGGCCTCGAGCGTCGGCATGTACCGGCGCAGGAACATGCGGTCGGCGGAGATGGTGTTGCCGGCAAGCGGTGCCGAGCGCGGCTTCGGCACGTGGGAGCAGACGAAGTCGAGCACCCGGGCCTCCGCGTCGGCCACGGTGAGGTCCGACGCCCGGACCGCTTCGGTGAGCCCCGACTTCGCATGCATGTCCCGCACGACATCGGCCATCGCGTCGAGGGCGTCGTCAGGCGCGTGGAGCACGAGCTGCGGGCCCTCGACGACCGTCGCGAGGGTCCCGTCCGTGACGATCGCCGCGACCTCCACGATGAGGTCGCGCTCGGCGTCCAGACCGGTCATCTCGAGGTCGATCCACACCAGCGGGTTGTCCATCAGGGCTCCTGCCGCTCGATGAGCTCCAGCCAGCGGGTCTCGGCTGCGTCGATCTCGGCAAGCACCGTGGCGAGCTCCGTGCCGGCGCTGGCCGCGCGCGCGTAGTCGCCCCCGGCGCGCTGGACGGTCTCCTCGAGGGCGGTCCTTCGCCCCTCCAGGTGGGGGATGCGCCGCTCGAGGGCGGCGAGCTCCCGCCGCTCGGCGTAGGACAGCTTGCCCGGTCGCTCGCCGGTGCGCCCCGACGCCGGCACGCGGTCGGGCGGCGGCGGGCGGCTGCGCCTGCGCTCGGCCGCCTTTGCCAGCTCGCGTTCCCGGTAGGCGCTCCAGCCGCCAGGATGGTGGGCGACCGACCCGTCGGGCTCGATGGAGAAGACCTGCTCGCACACCCGGTCGAGGAAGAAGCGGTCGTGCGTGGCGACGACGAGCGCCCCCGCCCACCCGTCGAGGAACTCCTCGAGGACGGCGAGCGTGTCGAGGTCGAGGTCGTTGGTCGGCTCGTCGAGCAGCAGGAGGTTGGGGGCGGTGGCGAGCACCCGCAGCAGCTCCAGGCGCCGGCGCTCACCGCCGGACAGCTCGGAGACGTGCGCCTTCTGCGCTTCGGGGGTGAACAGGAACCGCTCGGCGAGCTCGGCCGCGGACAGGGTGATCCCCTCCACGGTGTTCGTCTCCCCCACGACCTCGCGGACCGCGTCGAGCACCCGGGTGCGCGGCGGCAACGCCGGCGCCTCCTGGCCGTACACCCCGGTCACCACCGTGTCGCCGACGACGACCTTGCCCTCGTCGGGCTCGAGCTGGCCGGCGATGAGGCGCAGCAGCGTCGTCTTGCCGGAGCCGTTCGGGCCGACGATGCCGATGCGGTCGTCCGGCGCGAGCTTGTAGTCCACGCCCCGAAGGACCACCGTGTCGCCGAAGCGCTTCCCGACGTTGTGGAGGTTGACGACCTTGCCGCCGATCCGCCGCGACGGCAGGCCGATGCTGAGCTCGTCGCGCGTCGGCTCCGGTCGGGCCGAGATGATCTCGGCCGCGCGCTCCACCCGGAACTTCGCCTTCGACGTCCGCGCCTTCGGGCCGCGGCGCAGCCAGGCCAGCTCGACGCGGGCGCGGCCCCTGCGCTTGCGTTCCCGTGCCGCCGCCTGTTCCTCGCGGGTCGCGCGCGCCTCGAGGTAGTCGGCGTACGAGCCGGGGGAGACGTGGAGGGCCGCCCGGTGCACCTCGACGACGCGGGTCGCCACCCGGTCGAGGAGGTAGCGGTCGTGGGTGACGAGCAGCAGCGCACCGCGCCACGCCCGCAGCTCCCGCTCGAGCCACTCGATGACGTCGACGTCGAGATGGTTCGTCGGCTCGTCGAGGACGAGCAGGGAGCCGGCCGCGTCGGCGCCCTCGGGCGACGCCGGCTGCGCGAGCGCCCGCGCGAGGGCGATCCGCTTGCGCTGCCCGCCGGAGCGGACGCCGACCGGACTGTCGAGATCGGCGACCCCGAGCCGGTCGAGCGTGGCGCGGGCGTGCGCCTCGCGCTGCACGTCCGCCCGGTCGGTCAGCGGGTCGAAGCCGGCCGGGGTGGCGAGCACGACGTCCAGGGGGGTGGCCGCCGCGTCCATCACCGGGTCCTGGGGCAGGTAGCCGACCCGCACGGCGTTGCCGAGCACCACGCGTCCCTCGTCGGCGGTCTCGGCGCCGGCGACGAGACGCAGCAGCGTGGACTTCCCGCTGCCGTTCGCGCCGATCACGCCGATCCGGTCCCCGTGGGCCACACCGAGGGTGACCCGGTCGAGCACGACCTTCTCGGCGTGGCGTTTCGTGACCGACTCAAGGCTCGCGACCGTCACGGTTTGAAGAACCCGACCCGCTCGCGGACCGCGACCATGGTCGTGGCCGCGACCTCCCGTGCCCGGTCGGCGCCCTTGACGAGGGCCTCCTCGACGGCGGGGCGATCGTCGCACAGCTCGGCGTAGCGGTCACGAACCGGGCGCAGGACCCCGTTGACCGCCTCGGCGAGCTCCGCCTTGAAGTCGCCGTAGCCCTTGCCGACGAAGTGCGCCTCGAGGTCGGCGACGTCCTTGCCGGTCACGGCCGCCATGAGGTCGAGCAGGTTGGTCACCCCCCGCTTGTCGGGTGCGGCCCGTACCTCCGCGCCGGAGTCGGTCACCGCCCGCTTGATCTTCTTGCGGGTGGTCGGCTCGTCGTCGGAAAGCAGGATCGTCCCGGTCGGCGGCAGCGACTTCGACATCTTCTTGTCGTCGTTCTGCAGGTCCATGACCCGCGCGCCCGTCTTCGGGAAGGTCGCCACGGGAACGGTGAACGTCTCACCGAAGTGGTGGTTGAAGCGCTGAGCCACGTCGCGGCACAGCTCGAGATGCTGGCGCTGGTCGTCGCCGATGGGCACCTCTTCGGCCTGGTAGAGCAGGATGTCGGCGGCCTGCAGCACCGGGTAGGTGAACAGGCCGGCGGTGACCGACTCGCGGCCCTCGGACTTCTCCTTGAACTGGGTCATGCGCTGCAGCTCGCCCATCGTCGCCACGCAGTTCAGGATCCACGCGAGCTCGCTGTGCTCGCGCACGTGCGACTGCACGAAGACCGTCGCCACGTCGGGGTCGAGCCCGCAGGCGAGGAGCCACGTGGCGACGTCGGCCGTGCGCGCGCGCAGCTGGGCGGGCTCGTACGGCACGGTCATGGCATGGAGGTCGACGACGCAGAAGAAGTGGCCGGGCTGCTGGTCGCGAGCCCACCGCGACCACGCGCCCAGGTAGTTGCCGATGTGCGGTGCGCCCGTGGGCTGCACGCCGCTCAACACCCTCGCCACCGTCCGCCTCTCCTCGTGGGTCGACGCCGCTCGCCCGCATGGTACGGACGAGCGGCGTTCGTGTCAGAGGCGCGGCGTCAGGTCTCGGCGCCGGCCGTGGCTCGCGACTGGATCTCGCTCACGATGTCGGCGTTGGCGAGCGTCGTCACGTCACCGAGCGCGCGGCCCTCGGCGATGTCGCGCAGCAGGCGGCGCATGATCTTGCCCGAGCGGGTCTTCGGCAGGTCCTCGGTGAACAGGATGTTCGCCGGGCGGGCGATCTTGCCGATGCGCTTGGCGACGTGCTCGCGCAGCTCGGCGGCCAGCGCGTCGTCGCCCTGCTGGTCGCCCTTCAGTGTCACGAAGGCGGCGATGGCCTGGCCGGTGGTCTCGTCCCGGCGACCGGTCACCGCCGCCTCGGCCACCGCGGGATGGTCGACGAGGGCGCTTTCGATCTCGGTGGTCGACAGGCGGTGGCCGGACACGTTCATGACGTCGTCGACCCGCCCGAGCAGCCAGATGTGGCCGTCGTCGTCGAGCTTCGCGCCGTCACCGGCGAAGTAGACGTCCTCGCCGAAGCGCGACCAGTAGGTGTCGCGATAGCGCTGGTCGTCGCCCCACAGCGTCCGCAGCATCGACGGCCAGGGCCGCTGGAGCGTGAGGTAGCCGCCGCCGCCCGGCTCGACGGGCTTCCCGCCCTCGTCGACGACGACCGCCTTGACGCCCGGGAAGGCGCGCATCGCCGAGCCCGGCTTCGCCGCGGTGATCCCCGGCAGCGGGGTGATCATGATCGAGCCGGTCTCCGTCTGCCACCAGGTGTCGACGACGGGGCAGCGCCCGCCGCCGATGTGCTCGTGGTACCAGACCCAGGCCTCCGGGTTGATCGGCTCTCCGACGCTGCCGAGCAGGCGCAGCGACGACAGGTCGTGCGCCGCCGGATGCTCGGTGCCCCACTTCATGAACGAGCGGATCGCCGTCGGTGCGGTGTACAGGATCGTCGCCCGGTACTTCTCGATGATCTCCCAGAACCGGTCCTTGGCGGGGTAGGCGGGAGCCCCCTCGTACATCACCGAGGTCGCCCGGTTGGCGAGCGGGCCGTAGACGATGTAGCTGTGGCCGGTCACCCAGCCGATGTCGGCCGCGCACCAGTAGATGTCGCTGTCGGGCTTGAGGTCGAACACGAGACGGTGCGTCGCGGACACCTGGGTGAGGTAGCCCCCGGTGGTGTGGACGATGCCCTTCGGCTTCCCGGTCGTGCCCGACGTGTAGAGGATGTAGAGGACGTCCTCGACGTCCATCGGCTCCGGCGGGCACTCGGTGGAGGCGCCCTCGACGAGGTCGTGGTACCAGTGGTCCCGACCCTCGGTGAACGGCACGTCCTCCCCGGTGCGCCGGACGACGATGCAGCGGTCGATGTTGTCGGTGTTGCGCATCGCCTCGTCCGCGGACTCCTTCAGCGGCACGATCTTGCCGCCCCGGTAGGACCCGTCGGCGGTGATGAGCACGTGCGAGTCGGCGTCCTCGACGCGGTCGACCACCGAGTTGCTCGAGAAGCCCGCGAAGATCACCGAGTGGGGAGCGCCGATGCGCGCGCACGCGAGCATCGCGACGGGCAGCTGGGGGATCATCGGCAGGTAGATCGTCACCGGGTCGCCCTTCCCCACGCCGAGGCCCTTCAGGGCGTTCGCGAAGCGGGCGACCTCGTCCCGCAGCTCGGCGTAGGTCAGCGTGCGGGTGTCACCCGGCTCGCCCTCCCAGTAGTAGGCGATCTGGTCGCCGTAGCCGTCCTCCACGTGGCGGTCGAGGCAGTTGTCGGACACGTTGAGCTGCCCGCCGACGAACCACTTCGCATGCGGGGGGGTCCACTCGCAGACGGTGTCCCACCGCCTCATCCAGCGCAGGCGCTCGGCATGGGAGACCCACCAGGCCTCCGGATCGCGTTCGGCCTCCTCGTACACCGACTCATCGGCGACGAGGGCGCTCGCCGTGAAGTCCGCCGGCGGCGGGAAGGTGCGGCCCTCGCGGTAGAGGTTCTCGATCGCTGGCTCGGACATGAGACGCGCTCCTGGCTCGAGGTGTAGCGGCTCGGGTCGTGCCGGAGCCTACCCACGATCAGGTCTCGGGGATCGGGTTCGCCCTGGGCCCGCGGGCTCGACGTTCACCGTCGTCGATCTAGCCGACCGGTGCGGGTCATAGGCGACCGGGAGTCCTGGTGAGGTGTCGGCCCCCCGCCCGGTCGGGGAAGATGACCTCGACCCGATGGTTGCGAGGAGGCTGTGCTGTGACCGCGACGCTCGATGACCTGCTCAGCCGACTCGAGCGCCTGCTCGAGGAGGCCGAGCGCACCGAGGAGCCCGTGCGGGGGATGGTCTTCGAGCTCCTCGACGGCGTCGACGCCCTCCACCGTGCCGCGCTCAAGCGGCTCGGCCGGGTCCTCGGTCCCGACGAGGTGACGCACCTGCGCGACCGCGATCCCGCCGTCGCCTGGCTCTTCGACGCCTACGCGGTCGGCGTCGACGAACACGCCGCCGCCGAGGCCGCCCTCGAGTCCGTGCGGCCCTACATCGCGTCGCACGGCGGGCGCGTCGAGGTCGTCGAGGTGAACGAGGGCGTCGTGCGGCTGCGGATGGCCGGGGAGTGCGCCGGCTGCAGCGCCTCGGCGATCACGTTGCAGGAGGGCATCGAGACCGCCCTGCGCGAGGGCTTCCCCGGCTTCGCCCGCGTGGAGGTGGCCGAGGACGACGCCCCACCGCATCCCCCGCCGGGCGCGACGCTGCTGCAGCTCATGCCCCGCCCGGACTAGGCGGGCGCGTTGGCAGACGACGCCGCCCTCGAAGAGCTGCGCCGCCGGCTGCGCACCTACACCGCCGAGCGCTTTCCCGTGCAGCACGCGACCACCCAGTTCCACCTCGGGTCCGTGCTGCTCGGCCAGGGCCGGGCAATGGGGGCGGCGGCGGCCCTGCGCGTCGCCGTGCGGCTGTTCGCTCCGCTGCCGGCCGAACGTGCGAAGGCGGAGAACCTGCTGGGCGCCGCGCTGCGCGCCGGTGGCCGCCACGCGGAAGCGGCCGAGACGTTCGCCGCGGCTGCGGCGACCTTCGCCGCGGAGCACCTCGTGGCCGAAGAGGGCGCCGCCCTGCACAACCTCGGCCTCGTCCTTGGCGAGCAGGGCCGTCCCCGGGAAGCCATCGACGCGTTCACCCGGGCACTGGACCGCTTCGACGCCGAGCGGCTGGCGCCCCGTGCTGCCGCCTCGGCCCGCGAGCTCGGCGGCGCCCAGCTGGCCGCGGGCGAGGTCCCCGCAGCCGTCGCCACGCTCCATCGGGCGGTCGCGCTCGCCGAGCGCACGGGGGACCAGCCGAGCCTCGGCGCGGCGGCGAACACCCTCGGTCTCGCCCACCTCGCGAACGGCGCCGCCGCCGCGGCCGCGGCGGCGTTCCAGACCGCGGCCGCAGCCCACCCTCGCGGGGTGCGCCCGGACGGGTACGCGATGGCGAAAGCCAACCTCGCTCTGGCCTACGAGCGCGCCGGCGACGCGCCCCGGGCCCGGCTCGCGGCGGCCCAGGCGCTCGGCGTGCGGCCCGCCCCTCCCCCGCCGGTCGCAGAGCAGGCGACCGGCGTTCTCGACCGGCTCGGCGCCCCGGACGGCGACCTCGTCGCCGTGCTCGACGCCGAGCCCGCCGACCGCTGGCCGAGGGTGCTGCGCGACGAGGTGGCCAGGTGGGTCGACGCCGACCCGCCCGAGCGGCGTGAGGCCCTCGGCGCCTGGATCGACGGCCAGCTCGCCCGGGAGGGCCGGGGCGCCGACCTCGCCGCCGCCTGGCTCGGCGTGCTCCTCGAGCGCTCCCCCGAGCAGCTCGAGCGCGTCGCCGCGGACACGCTCGCCGCCCTCGCGACCCGCGACGAGCCGGCGCGCGACCGTTTCCGCAACGACGTCGGGCGGGCCATGGTGCGCTTCCACGAGCCGCAGCGGCTGCGCCTGAAGGACACGTTCGACCGGATCGCCCAGGCCCGTGGGGAGGAGGCGCCGTGGGGGTAGACGCTCCCCAGGACCTGTCGGGCGAGGCGGTGCGGGCCGCGCTGCCCGGACGGGCGAGCCGCGCGTTCCCCGCGTTGCTGTCGACCGAGGCGGAGGCGCGGTCGTGGGCTCGCGCCGGCGCACCGCGGGGGGCGGTCGTCGTGGCGGACTACCAGGCGGCGCCACGCGGGCGGGCCGGCATGCCGTGGGAGGTGCGGGCCGGCGAGGGCCTCGGCTTCTCGCTCGTCGTGCGCCAGCGCCTGCCGGCGGAGCGCGAGGGGTGGCTCTACACCGCGGCGACATGCGCGCTCGCCGACGTGGCGGGCAAGGACGCCGCGATCCACTGGCCCGACGTCGTGGATCGCGGCGTGGCGGGCCGGCGGACCGCCGCCGTCGCGGTGCACGCGGCACTCGACGCGGCAGGGGTCGAGTGGGCGGTGCTCACCGTCCTCGTCGAGGGGGCGCGACCGCCGCGGGCGGGGCTGCTCGCCGAGACGGTGGCCGCGATCGAGCACCGGTGCGCGAGCGCGTCAGGGGCGGTCCTCGCCGACTACGTCCCGCGGTGCGCAACGCTCGGTCGCACCGTCCGCGCCCGGCTCGTGCCGCTCGGCCCGAGCGGGCCCCAGGTCACCGGGGAGGCCGTCGACTGCCTCCCGGACGGGGCCCTCGTCCTCCGCACCGCGAAGGGCAGCCGCGTGGCCGTTCGCCCCCAGCACCTCGGCGTGCTCGAGGACGCCGAGGCCGCGCCGGGCCAGCCTCAGTAGCGGTCCTCGACCGCGTCGACGGCCCCGAGCCGATCGAGCTCCTCGATGAGCGTCCACCAAAGCGCCCAGTCGACGTTCGACATCGCGTCACCGGTCTCGCCGCCCGTGACCGCCGCGCGCAGCCGGTCACGGCAGCGGAAGGTCGCCCCCCAGCGGCCCTCGTCATCGAGGACCGCTAGCTGCCCGAGCAGCTCGCGCATCGCGTCGACCGCCGGTGACGGCTCGGCCGGCTCCCCGGCCAGACGGGCGCGCAGCTCGTCGGCGAGCTCGAGCACCGGAGCCCGGCGGACCTCCGCGCAGACCATCGCGCACACCCGGTCGAGCACCGCGCGGGCGGGTGGTGAGAGCTCCTCGGACGGCCCGGACACCGGGGCCGGCTCCACCTCGATCGTGAGCGTCCGCGGCGGCAGGACTCCGAGGCCCCAGCCGACCTCGACGACGAGGTCGATGCCCACGTAGCCCGTCACGGCGTCGCCGACGGCGACCTGCACGTCGGCGGGGTCGAGCTCCAGCCGCCTGATGCGCCGGCGCTCGACCGTGCCCGGCTGCCGCCCGCGCGGCGTCGCGCCGACCAGCACGAGCGTGTGCGGGCGCACGTCCTCGAGGCGCTGAGCGACCGCGACCGCCCCGTAGTGGAGCTCCTCCACGAGGACGTCGTGACCGAGGTCGCGCCCCGCCAGGCGCTGCACCACCACGCGCCCGAAGTCGAGGTCGCCCTGGTAGAGCTCACCGACACCCCCGACGAGCGTCGTCACCCCCACGTCCTCGTCTCGGCGTTCACCGTGGGCATTATCGCTACCGGCGCTGCCGGAGGGGTTGGAGGCAGCCGGGGTCAGTCGACCGTGCAGGCGCAGGTGTTCACCTCCCGGGTGATCCTTCCCCGCCCGGTGTCGACGTGCGTCGTGCACGGCATGCACGGGTCGAAGCTGCGCAGGGCCCGCAGCACGTCCACGGATGTGAACCGCGACGGGTCGGAGATGTCCTCGAGGATCGGGGTGTTCATGACCGCCTGCTCGTAGGGCCCGGGCTGGTCCCACGGATCGCGCGGCGAGGCGTTGATCGTCGAGGGGGTGATGATCTGGTAGTTGTCCATCACGCCCTCGTTGAGCGAGACGAAGTGCGTGAGCCACCCGCGCCCGGCGCCCCAGAAGCCCGCGCCGAGGGCGGGTCCGTCGGGGATGTGCTTCGGCAGGTCCTCGGCGCGGACGGCGGCGACGCGCTTCTCGCCGTTGCGCATGAGGTCGTAGGCCTGGAGCACGCTCGCGAGCGACACGAGCTGGCTGAACAGGTAGTGGTACGCCCGGCCCCGGTTGCGCTCGAAGGCGTTCCACACCTCGGGGACCCGCCACTCGAGCTCGACCTCGGGCGTGAGTCCCTTCGGCACCCGCATGCGCAGGCTCGTGCCAGTCGCCTCGATGAAGTCGTTGGCCGGCTGCTTGCGCGCCATCGCGGTGAGGAAGAGGCGGGCGTAGGCCCCGGCCTCCATGACCTTGCGGTCCCATCGCGGCGCGGTCGACCAGGTGTACTTCTCCTTCCAGCTGCGCTCCCCGGGCTGCGGCAGCGTCCGCTTGTTCCACGGGTGGTACGGGCTGATCGGGTTGCCGGCGGGGTCGGTGTCGTACGGACCGGTCTCCCACGGCTCGTACCAAGCGCGCTCGACGAACTCCTCGAGGCCCATGCTGAGGTCGGTGAGCCGCGTGGTGACGAGCTCGCCGTCGACGATCGCGCCGGGGGTGGACCACCGGCGCTCGCCCCACTCGTTCGCGTTCTTGTAGGTGGCGTCGTAGGCGTAGGGGTCGTCCCAGAAGCCCGTGTCGATGAGGTTGACGGGAAGGGCGCCGACCTGCTTGTAGCGCTCGTCGCAATCGTAGAAGAACTCGGTGATGTCGTCCCAGATCGCCACCATACGCTGGGCGTAGTCGAAGATCTTGCTGAGGCGCGAGTGGAACTCGTTGAGCGTCTGCAGGGTGATCGTCGACGACACACCGCCCTGCACGATGCTCTCCGGATGCGGGTACTTGCCGTGGAGGAGCAGGAACTGCTTGCGCGCGATGCGCGTGAAGTCGAGCCCCTCCCGGTAGAGGGACCCGGTGAGCGGGTTCAGCGCCGTCATGAGCTCGGCCATCGTGGAGAACCCGTGGCTGTCGACGCCGACGCACTTCCACGACTCCGCCTTCTTCCACAACCACGGCGTCGTCGCCTTCACGACCGCCTCGCAGTAGTCGGGACCGGCGAGCAGGTAGAGGTGAAGGGGGTTGTCGTAGCCCATCTCCGCGGCTTCGCCGAGGTTGCGGACGACCGTGCCCATCGGTGGGGGCGCGAGACCCATCGCCATCTCGGTGGCGTACGCGGCAGCGTGCGCGTGCACCCCCCCGCAGACCCCGCACGCCCGCGACGTGATGAAGGTGGCGTCACGGGGGTCGCGGCCCATCGCGATGACCTCGTACCCACGGAACAGCGGTGCCTGCGAGCGGGCGTCGAGGACGCGGCCCTCCTCGAGGTCGACGGTGACGTTCAGCGCCATGGCGCCGGCGATGCGGGTCACCGGGTCCATGTTCATCTCCTTGATGTGCCCGTTGCGGGCCATCAAGCGGTGGATGTCCTCCTCGCGCTCGGCGTCGGTCTTGCCGGCGTCGGGCTTCGTGGCAGCCACCGAGTACGGGTCGGGGATGCCGCCACGCAGCGTCGCCTTGCCATTCGCGTCGAAGTCGATGGGCAGGTTCTTGAAGCACATGGGCTAACGCTCCTCTCCGCCCGGCAGCACCCTTTCCAGGGCCGGGTCCTCCCGCTGCGTCCATTCGCCGCGCTTGCCGCGGGGTTGATGGTCGCCGCGGGACCGGTCGTCGGAGCGCCGCAGGCGGTCGTAGAACTTGTGGCCGAGCCGGTCGACGATCCCCGGCTCGCTCTTCGCCGGTGCCCATCCGCTGGGGACGTCCTCGTGGAGGTCCCAGCGCATCTCCCGGTTGAGGTGCTCGTTCGTGAACAGCCGCAGCGGTCGGATGACGCCACCGAGCAGCCGGGAGGCGCTCGTCGAGGCCTTGGACCCCGGCGGGGTCTTCCAGCGCGGCGTGAACTTGTCGGGGAAGCCGGGCATCGTGCAGCCGACGCAGGGCGCGCCGGCGTTCATGCAGCCGCCGACGTGCTCGACCATGCCGCGCGAGGTGATGTTGCAGTTCACGACCGGCCCCCAGCAGCCGATCTCCACGAGGCAGTTGGGGTCGCCGAACTCCTCGGCGAAGCTGCCCTCCTCGTAGTAGGCGCCCCGCACGCAGTGGCGGTGCACGGTCTCGGAGAACAGCCACGCCGGTCGGCCGAGCTCGTCGAACTCCGGCAGCGGCCCGAAGCCCTGGAGGAAGTAGAGGATCGCTGCGACGGTCTCGTTGAAGTTGTCACCGATGGGGGGGCAGCCGGGCACGTTCACGACGGGCAGGCCGAACGCGCTGCGGTAGCCCTTGCCGAGGAAGTCCATGAGGCTCATCGCGCCGGTCGGGTTGCCGTGCGACGCGGGGATCCCACCCCACGTCGCGCACGTGCCGATGGCGAGCGCCGCCGCCGCGCCCGGGGCCATCCTCGCGATCCACTCCTCGGCGGTCACCGTGCGGTGCGCGCCGTTCGGCCCCCACGGCGCCTCGCCGTTGCCGGCCCAGTGCCCACCGGTCTCCATCGCGAGGGTCTCGTCGGTCATCGAGCCCTCGAGGATGATCGCGTAGGGCGCGTCGAGCTCGCCGTTGACCGCCCGCACGGCCGCCGCCGCGTAGTGCGACCCGGACTCGTGGTTGATCACCGGATGGTGCAGGACAATCCGCGGCAGGCCGGGATGCGTGCCGAGGAGCAGGCTCTCGAGCGACGGGGTGGTCGCGCCGGTGACCGACACCGAGCACCCGTCGCAGCTCATCCCGGCGAACCAGAACACGTGGATCTTCTCCAGCGGCCCGAGCCGGCTCTGGGGACCGCCGGTGGCGACCGGCGCGAGCAGGTCCTCCATGTACGTGCGCGCGGGCAGCCCGAAGTCGCCGATCTCGTCGAAGTCGAAGGACCCCTCCACGGGGCCCAGAGCGTCGAGCAGCCGCTCCGCGGGGGTCTTCTGCGACTGGCCGTTCGCCTTGCTGTTGCCGCCGGGCGTCATCTCCGCTGTGCGGCGTGGCATGGTGCCTCCCGTCTCGTATGGTCGTCACCGGCGAGGTACCCGCGCCGCCGCACCTATATGCGCTCGACAACGACCGTGCACCGCACACGACGCCACGTGGCCCCTGGGGCGCCCGCAGGTGGCAGGCGCCGATTCAGCGCTCGCCACGGTCCGCGCCCGGGACGGCGACGCCGGCGAGGGAGTCGGGCTCGCGAACCACGGAGTGGATGCCCCGCGTGCAGGGACGCCCCGGTTGACCGACGGGGTTCGCGGCAATGACACCGCCCGACGGCGTACCCCCGAGCGTCCGGCAGGCAGGTGCACTCCAGTGACCGTTCCCAACTCTCCCATCCCGCGCTTCCACCTCGCCGTGCCGGTCGACGACCTGGCCGCCGCGCGCCACTTCTACGGCGAGGTGCTCGGCCTCGAGCAAGGCAGGAGCGCCGACGTCTGGATCGACTGGAACCTCCAGGGGCACCAGCTCGTCACCCACCACGCGCCGGGGCCCTCCGAGCGGATCCACAACCCCGTCGACGGCCACGACGTCCCCGTGCCGCACTTCGGGCTGATCCTCACCATCCCGGAGTTCCACCGGCTCGCCGACCGACTTCGCGAGGCGGGCACCGTGTTCGTCGTCGAGCCCTACGTGCGCTTCGAAGGGCGGCCCGGCGAGCAGTGGACGATGTTCCTGCTCGACCCCGCGGGCAACGCCCTCGAGTTCAAGGCGTTCGCCGACGACTCCCAGGTCTTCGCCGTCTGACAAGGCGGCGTTCCGACCCCCCGCAGCGGTGGGTAGGGGGGCCGGGGACCGTGATCCCGTCGGGCCTGGACCGTGATGCCCTGACGCACGCAGGCGCCGTCCGGCAGCAGCGCCGACGCGAAGACCAAGGAGACGTCATGGACTACACGCACCTCGGCCGCAGCGGGCTCGAGGTCAGCCGTTTGTGCCTCGGGACGATGAACTTCGGACCGCAGACCTCCGAGGAGGACTCCCACGCGATCATGGACGCCGCGCTCGGACGCGGCATCAACTTCTTCGACACCGCCAACGTCTACGGCTGGCGCAAGGGGGAGGGCTGGACCGAGCAGATCATCGGTCGCTGGTTCGCCCAAGGCGGCCAACGCCGCGACAAGACCGTGCTCGCCACCAAGGTGTACGGGTCGATGAGCGACTGGCCCAACGACACGTTCCTGTCCAAGCGCAACATCGTCGCCGCGTGCGAGGGGTCGCTGCGCCGCCTGCAGACCGACTACATCGACCTGTACCAGATGCACCACGTCGACCGGAGCACGCCGTGGGAGGAGATCTGGGAGGCGATGGAGACCCTCGTCGCGCAGGGAAAGGTGCTCTACGTCGGCTCGTCGAACTTCGCCGGCTGGCACATCGCCCAGGCGCAGCAGGCCGCGCGCGCCCGCCACTTCATGGGGCTCGTCAGCGAGCAGTCGCTGTACAACCTCGCCGAGCGCTCGGTCGAGCTGGAGGTGCTGCCCGCCTGCGAGGGCTACGGCATCGGCGTCATCCCGTGGAGCCCGCTGCATGGCGGGGTTCTCGGCGGGATCCTCCGCAAGGAGCGTGAGGGCCGCTCGGCGTCCGAGCGCTCCCAGCGGCGACTCGCGCGCATCCGCGACCAGGTGGAGCGCTACGAGGCCCTGTGCGACGACCGCGGGGAGGACCCCGCCGACATGGCCCTCGCCTGGCTGCTGTACCAGCCGGCGGTGACCGCGCCGATCATCGGCCCGCGCACGATGGAGCAGTTCGAGGGCAACCTGCGGGCCCTCGACGTCACCGTCGACGACAAGACCCTCCAGCAGCTGGACGAGATCTTCCCCGGGCCCGGCCCGGCGCCCGAGGCGTATGCATGGTGACACCGACGCGGCTCGTGAGCAAAGCAACTTCGCCGGGTGGCGCGCTGCCTCATCGTCGATGACGTGGCGCCTGCCCGAGCGGAGCTGCGCTACCTGCGCGCCGCCCGCGCCGCCCAGGCGACCCGCAGCCGCCTGCGGGGTCAGGCGTAGTCGTCGTCCTGGATACGCACGAGTCCCTCGAGCTCGTCGCGTGCGGTGTCCCGGTCGTGCTCGCTCGCCTCGTCCTGGTCGCGGCGCTCGCGTGCGAGGCGGCGGACGTCTTCCGGGTCGATGCCCTCGTCGGCCAGGGCGCGCAGCTCCTCGTCGTCGAGCTCGAGCTCGGGTTGGTCCGCCAGGCGGCGGCGCACCCGCTCCCCGCGTGTGGGCTCCGTCGGTCTGCGGCGTTCGCGTCCCATGGCGCTACACCAACGCGTCGACGTCGGCTTGCTTGGTCCGCACCGCGTCGGCGGCCGCCGCCAGGGCGGCGCGCTCGTCGTCGGTGAGGTCGAGCTCGACGATGTCGGTGACGCCGCCGCGTCCCAGCCTGGCGGGGACGCCGAGGTAGACGTCGGACAGTCCGTACTGCCCGGTGACCCACGCACAGACCGGCATCATCTCGTTCTCGTCCTTCGCGATCGCCTCGACCATGCGCGCCGCCGCGGAGGACGGCGCGTAGTAGGCGGACCCCGTCTTCAGGAGCGCAACCACCTCGGCGCCGCCGTCGCGCGTGGCCGCGATGAGCTCGTCGAGCGCCGCCTCGTCGAGCACCTCGGTGACGGGCTTGCCCTCCACCGTCGTCTGCGAGGCCACGGGGACCATCGTCTCCCCGTGGGAGCCGAGGGTGAGGGCGGTCACCGCCGTCGGGGCGACGCCGACCCGTTCCGCGATCTTGTCGGCGAAGCGCGCGCTGTCGAGCATGCCCGCCTGCCCCATCACCCGCTCGGACGGGAAGCCGGAGACCTTCCAGAACAGCGCGGTCATCTCGTCGAGCGGGTTGGACACGACGATCACGACCGCGTCGGGTGAGGCATCGGCGACGTCCCGCGCGACGCCGCCGACGATCTTGGCGTTGTCGGTCAACAGGTCCATGCGGCTCATGCCGGGCTTGCGAGGCTTGCCGGCGGTGACGACGACGATGTCGCTGTCCGCCGTGGCGGCGTAGTCGTTCGTGCCGGTCACCTTCGTGTGGTGGCCTTCGATCGGGCGTGACTGGTTCATGTCGAGCGCGAGGCCCTGCGGCAGCCCCTCGACGATGTCGACCATGACGACCTCGTCCGCGTAGTCCGCCTCGGCGATGCGCTGGGTCGTGGTGGAGCCGTACTTGCCGGCCCCGACGACGGTGATCTTCACGATGTGCGCTCCTTGCACCTTGTGCGGCCCGCGGATGGCGAGCCTACCCCGCTGCCGCTCCCCCACCAACCACGACACGGCCATCCGGGCTCGTTTGGCGAGCCTGGCGACCGGACAGATTCGCACCACGATGACAACCGTGCCTAGCACTGAGCGCGGCTTTGCGCGCGTGGCGCTGGTCGGCGGCGTTCTGGCCGGCATGCTGCTCATCGGCAGCATCGTCGCGTGGTTCGCGGCCGGGCCGTTGATCGCCTTCGCCGCGAGCACCGTCGAGGTGACCGGGGATCCCGAGACCGACCTTCCGGGGCTCCGGGAGCGGTCCGTGGTGCGGGCCGCGGACGGGACCGCGCTCGCGGTCCTCGCCGACGAGTTCGACCGTGAGGCTGTCCCCCTCGACCGCATTCCCGAGCACGTGCGCCACGCGGTGCTCGTGGCGGAGGACCGCCGCTTCTACGAGCACGACGGCTACGACGTGAACGCGATCTTCCGCGCGGCCCTGGCCAACTTCCGGGCTGGCGGGGTGGAGCAGGGCGCGTCGACGATCACCCAGCAGCTCGCGCAGATCAACTTCCTCACCGGTGAGGAGACCATCCGCCGCAAGCTGGAGGAGATCTCCGTCGCCCGGGCGCTCGAGGGTGAGTACAGCAAGGACGAGCTGCTCGAGCGCTACCTCAACCAGGTCTACTTCGGGGCCGGCTCCTATGGGGTGCAGGCGGCCGCGCAGCAGTTCTTCGGCGTCCTCGTCGAGGACCTGACCGTCGAGCAGGCGGCGCTGCTCGCCGGGATCATCCGCTCCCCCGGCGCGCTCGACCCCCGGTCCAACCCCGAAGGGGCCCAGCGGCGCCGGGACATCGTGCTGCAGGCCATGGCCGACGAGGGCTACCTCGACGCAGCCGAGGCGCGTCGCCTCCGCACGGCGCCGGTCGAGGTCGTGCCGCCGCGCGACCGGTCGCCGGAGGAGCCCTACGTCATCGAGGCGGTCAAGCGGGAGTTCTTCAACAACGAGACGTTCGGCGAGACGGTGGAAGAGCGTATCGAGCTGCTCTTCCACGGCGGGCTCAACGTGGAGACGACCGTGGTGCCCCGGCTCCAGCAGGCCGCGGCCGAGGTCGTCAACGCGGCCTTCCCCGACTCGACCGGACCGACGGGCGCGCTCGCGGCGATCCATCCCGTGCACGGCGGGGTCCTCGCGCTGCACGGCGGCAAGGACTTCGACGAGGTCCAGTTCGACCTCGCCACGCAGGGCCGTCGCCAGCCCGGCAGCGCGCTCAAGCCGGTCACCGCCGCGTCCGCTCTCGAGCAGGGCATCCCTCCGACCACCCGGCTGCGGGGCGACGGGCCGGCGAGCTTCGACGTCCCCGGAGCGGTCGAGCCGTTCGTGGTCGAGAACTTCGAGGGCAGCAACCATGGCAGGGTGACCATGCACGAGGCGCTCGTGGCGAGCGTGAACACCGCGTTCGCCCAGCTCATCCTCCAGAGCGGCGTGGAGGAGACGGTCGACCTCGCCGGAAGGCTCGGCATCAACATCGACAGGGCCTTCGGCCCGCGGGAGACCTGGGGGCCGGCCATCGTGCTCGGGGGGCTGACCCACGGGGTCACCCCGCTGGAGATGGCCTCGGTGTACGGCGTCTTCGCCAATGAGGGGATCCACGCCCAGCCCTACCTCATCCACCGGGTCACCAACCCGCAGGGCGAGATCCTCTACGAGCGCGAACCCGTCGCCGAGCAGGTGCTCGACCCGGCGGTTGCTGCGGCCATGGTCGACATGCTGACCGACGTCGTCGACCGCGGAACCGCCACACGGGCGCAGCTGCCGGGTCTGCAGCCGATCGGCAAGACCGGAACGAACGACGACCGCGCCGACGCGTGGTTCGTCGGCGCGGTGCCGGTGCTGTCCGCCGCCGTGTGGGTCGGCCATCCCGAGGCCCAGGTGCCCGTGCCCGGCCTGACCGGGGGGTCGGTGCCCGCCGAGGTGTGGCGCCAGTTCATGGAGCGGGCGCTCGACGGCGTCGACGTGCCGCCGTACGCCGCGGACCAGATCGACCTCGACGCCCTGCCCTCACCCGCCCCCGACCCCGACGACGAC
>DATLGH010000080.1 GCA_035540635.1 Egibacteraceae bacterium
TGCCCGGGGGGCGGTGCGGGAGGGGGGCTGGGCTCGCGCCGCTCGACCGGCCGAAGGCGGCCGCTGTCCGCCGCCCGCGGCGCCGCGACGGGGGCGGCCTCGGAGAAGCCGGCCGCGATGACCGTGACCTTGACCTCGTCGCCGAGCGCGTCGTCGATGACCGCGCCGAAGATGATGTTCGCGTCCTGGTCGGCAGCTTGGGCGATGATCTCGGCCGCCTCGTTCACCTCGTGCAGCCCGAGGTCGCTGCCCCCCGCGATGGTGAGAAGCACGCCGCGGGCGCCCTCGATCGACGCCTCGAGCAGCGGCGAGCTGATGGCCATGCGGGCGGCCTCGACCGCACGGTCGTCCCCGCGTGCCTTGCCGATGCCCATGAGGGCGCTGCCCGCGTCGCGCATGACCGTCGACACGTCGGCGAAGTCGGTGTTGATGAGGCCCGGGGTCGTGATGAGGTCGGTGATGCCCTGCACGCCCTGCAGGAGCACGTCGTCGGCGAGGCGGAACGCCTGCAGGACCGATGTCTCCTTGTCGGAGATCTCGAGCAAGCGGTCGTTCGGGATGATGATGAGGGTGTCGACGGCCTCGCGCAGGTTGTCGATCCCCTTCTCCGCCTGGACGGCCCGTCGGCGTCCCTCGAAGCTGAAGGGCCGGGTGACCACGCCGATGGTGAGCGCCCCGAGGCCCTTCGCGACCTCGGCGAGCACGGGGGCGCCACCCGTGCCGGTCCCGCCCCCCTCCCCGGCGGTGACGAACACCATGTCGGCGCCCTTCAGCACCTCCTCGATCTCGTCGCGGTGCTCCTCGGCGGCCTTGCGGCCGATCTCCGGGTCGCTGCCGGCGCCGAGGCCCCGGGTGAGCTCTCGACCGACGTCGAGCTTCACGTCGGCGTCGGACATGAGCAGCGCCTGGGCGTCGGTGTTCACCGCGATGAACTCCACCCCCTTGAGGCCTGCTTCGATCATCCGGTTCACGGCGTTCACGCCGCCGCCACCGATGCCGACGACTTTGATGACCGCGAGGTAGTTCTGCGGTGCCGCCACGGGCTTCCCTTTCCCTCAAGTTCACCCTTATCTGACCATTTTCGCTGGTCAGGGGGCCATGCCGACGGCCCCGCGTGCTCCGCGGGGCCTTACCCTCACCCTTCAGTCGAGGGTGAGTCTTATGTAAACCTCATGTGACGGTCGAACCATACGTGGCCTGACCGTGGGCGTCAAGCGTGCCGTGCGGTGTTTTCTCGGCGCGACACCGCGGTCTCGCCAACCGTCGGCCGTCATGCGGCAGGCGGTCCTGGGGGACCGTCACGCTGCGCCGTCGACCGGCACGATCACGGGGTTGTCGGGGGCCCTCACGTCGATCTCGGCCACGCCGAGCCGGCGCTCCCCTCCCGTGCCTGGTTCGCGGCGACCCGCCTGCACTCGAGCCTGCTCGAGGAGCAGGAGCACCGAGCGGGCTTTCGCCTCCACGTCCTCCGCCGCGCCGAAGCGCACGACGACGCCGCCGCGAAGGCGCAGGCGCAGGTCCCGCGCGCTCGGAGCCTCGTATCGCTCGATCACCGCACGCAGGTCGACCGGGAGACGCGCCCGCGCGTCGAGGGCGTTGCGGAGCGCCGCGTCACGCACCTCACCACCCACCCCCGGCACGACGGAGTGGGGAGCGAGGACCTCCGGCAGGCCGGGTCGGCTTCCGCCGGCGACGACGACGCCCCCTGCGTCGACGAGCCAGGCGGCGTCGGGCAGCCGGATCACCATGACGGGCTGACGCACCACGACGCGCACCTCCACCGTCGACGGCGGCAGCCGGCGCGCCCCTGCGGTGTGGACCCACGGAAGCGCCTCGACCCGGTCGGCGGCGTCCCGCAGGTCCGCGGCGAGCAGGTTGTCCCCCGGCCGCAGGCCCGCCTCCTCGCGGACGGCCGCCTGCGCCTCGCCGGCCACGCCGAGGACGCGCACCTCGGCGATCGCGAACAGCGGGGAGCGGGCGACGGCGACCGCAGCGACGGCGAGTAGCAGCAGTCCGACGACGCTGAGGGTAACCCGGCGGCGACGGCGCAGCCGTTGACGCACCACCTGCGCCCGGCGGGCACGAATCCGCGCGTCCATCGGCGGCAGCTGCCGCCGCGGCCGGCGCGTGGCCGGTCTGACGGTCACTTCTGGCCCCTAACGCTCCGCTGCCTGAGGGGCACCTGGCCCCTAACGCTCCGCTGCCTGAGGGTCACGGCGCCTCCGATGCCGCGCCGTCGAAGCCGACGAGCACCACTTCGGGATGCAGGACGACGCCATGACGCTCCGCGACGGCGTCGCGCACGTCGCGGAGCACGGCATGGACGTCGGATGCGGCGGCGCCGGGTTCGGTCGTGATGAAGTTGGCGTGCACGGGGCTCACCTGCGCACCGCCCACGCGATAGCCCTTCATGCCTGCCGCGTCGATCAGCCGGCCCGCCGAGTCGCCCTCGGGGTTGGCGAACACACTGCCGCACGAGGGGACGTTGACCGGCTGGTGCTCCCGCCGCCAGCGCCGCATCTCCGCCATGTCGCGGCGCAGGCTCCCCGCGTCGGACGGGCGAAGGGCCAGGCAGGCGCGGACGACGACCGCGTCGCCGGGAAGGTCGGTGTGGCGGTAGCGCATGGCGAGGTCCGTCGCGGTCCACCGCTCGACCGCGCCGCCCCGCGCGAGGCGCGCGACATCCGCCCAGGCGAGCACCTCGGCCATCTCGCCCCCGTGCGCGCCGGCGTTCATGCGGACGGCTCCTCCGAGACTGCCGGGAATCGCGACCCCGAAGGCAAGGCCGGCCAGGCCGGCGGCCGCAACCGTGGTCGCCAGGGCGGGCATCCGCTCGGCCGCGCCGGCGACGACCCGTTCCCCCGCGACCTCCACGCCCCGGAAGCCGCGTCCGAGCGTCACGGCGACGCCCGGCCACCCCGCGTCCGCGACGAGGAGGTTGCTGCCCCGCCCGAGGACCATCCACGGACGCTGCAGTTCGCTGCAGATCTCCGCCACCGCGGCGATGTCGGCGGGGGTCTCGGCGCGCACGAGCGCGGCGGCGGGACCCCCGACCTTGATGGTGGTGTGCGCGGCGAGCGGCTCGGCAGGCAGCACCGCACCGCCGACCCGTTCGCGCAGGCGGCGAACGAGGACCGCGTCGGCTGCGGCGTCAGGCACGCCGGCCCTCGAGGCGACGCAGCAGCACCGGCCCGAGCTCGGTGATGTCCCCGGCGCCGAGGGTGAGGACAAGATCGCCCTCTCGCACGACGCCCGTGACCGCCTCGACGAGGTCGCCGCCCGAGGGGACGAAGGACGTCGCCACCCCGGCGGCGCGTGCCGCCTCCGCGACGATCAAGCCGGTGACCCCCGGGACGGGCGCTTCGCCCGCCGGGTAGACGTCGGTGACGACGGCCACGTCCGCACCGCGCAGCGCGGCGCCGAGCTCGCGCCCCAGTGCGGCGGTCCGTGAGTAGCGGTGCGGCTGGAACACCGCGACGACGCGGCCGGCGGGCGCGGTCTGCCGCGCGGCGGCGAGCGTGGCGGCCAGCTCGGTCGGGTGATGACCGTAGTCGTCGACGACGGTGACCCCGCCCGCCTCGCCGAGCCGCTGGAAGCGCCGCTGCGCCCCCGCGAAGGCCGCGAGCGCCGCACGGATGGCCTCGACCGGAGCGCCGGCCCAGCGCGCGGCCGCCGCTGCCCCGGTCGCGTTCGCGACGTTGTGGCGTCCCGGCAGGCGCACGCTGAACTCCCCGAGGTCCTCTCCCCGCTCGACGAGGCGGAAGCGGGAGCCGTGCCGGGAAAGCGTCACGTCGACGATGCGCAGGCGCGCGTCGGGAACCTCCCCGTAGGTCCACACCGGCTCCGCGGCGGCGTCGAGCAGCGCCCGCGCGCCCGCGTCGTCGATGCAGAGCACCGCGGGACCGCTGCGCCCGCCCCCCGGTGCCGTTGGCCTGCGGTCGAGGAAGTGCCGGAACGCGCGCTGCACCTCGGCGAGGTCGGCGTAGTGGTCGTGGTGGTCGAGCTCGACGTTCGTCACCACGGCCGCGTCGGCGGTGAGCCACGCGAACGAGTTGTAGGCCTCGTCGGCCTCGGCCACGAAGATGCCGCCGCTGCCGTGGTGTGCGCTCGTCCCCGCCTCCGCGAGCACGCCGCCGATCGCGAAGGACGGGTCGAGTCCTGCCGCCTGCAGGCACACCGTCGTCATGGCGGTGGTCGTCGTCTTGCCGTGCGTGCCGGAGACGAGCACCCGCCGCTGACCGCTCATGAGCGCGTCGAGCAGCTCGGCGCGACGAAGGACGGGCAGCCCGAGCTCGTTGGCCCGCCGGAGCTCGGGGTTGTCGGCCGGCACGGCCGTGGACACGGCGACGACGTCGGCGCCCTCCACGAGCGCGGCGTCGTGACCCACGGAGATGGCCGCCCCCATGGCCGACAGGGCCGCGCACGTCCGGCCGCCGCGCAGGTCGCTGCCGCTCACGGGGTGACCACGCTCGAGGAGGATGTGCGCGAGCGCGCTCATGCCGGCGCCCCCGACCCCGACGAGGTGCACGCGGGCTCCGGCGGGTACGGCGTCGGGGTCGGTCACGGTCGGCCTTCTCGGCCCGCGCGGGTCCGGCGTGCCGCCCGCGCGACCAGGCGGGCGACCCGCTCGGCGGCGTCGGGGCGCCCGAGCGCCTTCGCGGCCGCCCCCGCCTCGCGGCGAGCGGCGTCGTCGTTCAGCCAGGGCTCGCTCATGCCGACGAGCGACTTCGGCGCGAGCCACCCGTCGGGCAGCAGCTTCGCAGCGCCGGCGTCCGCGAGGGCACGCGCGTTCGCGGTCTGGTGGTCGTCGGTCGCGTGGGGGTAGGGCACGAGCACGCTCGGCAGGCCGAGGACGGTCAGCTCGGCGATGGTCGACGCGCCGGCGCGGCACGCGACGACGTCGGCGGCGGCATAGGCGGTCTCCATAGCGGCGATGAACCCGTGACAGCGGACGAGCGGCACCTCGCCGTCGTGCGCGGCGAGCGCGGTCTCCCACCCGGCGCGGACGCGCTCGTGGTCGGCGCGGCCCGCGGCGTGGAGGATCTGCAGGTGACCCGGCTCGCTCCAGTGCGCGAGGCTGCCGAGGACGGCGTCGTTGAGCTTACGCGCCCCCTGGCTGCCGCCGAAGACGAGCAGCGTGCGCCGATCTGGCTCGAGGTCGAAGGCCGCCAGGGCGTCGGGCCTCGTCGCCGCCCGGTCGAAGTCCCCGAACCCCGGCCGGACGGGGTTGCCGGTGAGCACGACGCGGTCGCGGTCCCTGAAGCGCTCCTCGGTGCCGGGCACGCTGACCGCGACCGCCTCGGCCCACTGGGCGGCCAGCCGGTTGGCCAGGCCGGGGACGGCGTTCTGCTCGTGGACGACGAGGGGGGTGCGGGTGCGCCGGGCGGCGAGCGTGAGTGGCACCGAGACGTAGCCCCCGAAGACGCACGCCGCGGCGATGTCGCGCTCCGCGATGAGCCCGGTCACCCGTCGGGTCGCGCGCACGAGGACGAGCGGCAGCCGCAGGGTCGCCGGCGACAGCTTGCGCGAAAGCGGTCGGGCCTCGACCTCGTGCAGCGTCCAGCCGGCGTCGGGCACGAGGCGCGACTCGAGTCCGCGCGCCGTGCCGACGAACTCGACGTCGAGGCCGGCGTCGCGCAGCGCCGAGGCGACGGCCAGCGAGGGGAACACGTGCCCGCCGGTGCCGCCCCCGGCGACGAGCACCCGCGGAGGGGTCGGCTGCTCCCCCGCGCTCATGGTGTCGCCGCCCGGCAGGGGTGCCCGCGTGGGACGGCGTGGCGGGCGATCGACAGGAGGATGCCGAGGGCAAGCATCGTGAACACGAGCGAGGACCCACCGAAGCTGATGAGGGGAAGGGTGACGCCGGTCACCGGCAGCAGGCCGACGACCGAACCCATGTTCATGCCGCCCTGGAGGACGACCCACCCCGTGATCGCCGTGGCGACGAGCCGCCCGAAGGGGTCAGGGGCGAGCCGGGCGGTGCGGACGCCGACGACGGCGATGACGGTGAACAGCAGCAGCACGAAGAGGGCGCCGAGCATCCCGAGCTCCTCCCCGATGATGGCGAAGATGAAGTCGGTATGGGCGTTCGGCACGTACAGCCACTGCCCGCGCCCCTGCCCGAGGCCGCGTCCGAGCACCCCGCCCGACCCCAGGGCGATGTAGCCCTGCACGGTCTGGTACCCGAGGTCGCCGGGGTAGGCCATCGGGTCCAGCCACGCGAGGATCCTCGCGCGCCGGAAGTCGGTCGTCGCGATGGCGATGACGGCGAACACCGCCCCGGCGCCGGCGCCAGCCGCGATGATCCGGCCCGGCAGGCCCGCGGCGAACAGGACGAGACCGCCGATCGCGAGGAGAAGGCCAGCGGTCTCGAGGTCGGGCTGGCCCATGACGAGGGCCGAGATGACGACGAGCAGCGGGACGGCGGGTGCGAGGAGCGCGCGCAGGTCCCCGGCGCGCAGGCGCGGCCACCTGCGGGCCAGGACGTGTGCGAGGTAGAGCGGCACGACGAGCTTCAGCAGCTCGGTGGGCTGGAAGGTCATCGGTCCCAGGTCGATCCAGCGGCGCGCCCCGTGCGCCATGACCCCCACCCCGGGAATCAGGACGACGACGGCGGCGAGCAGGCTCGCCACGAGCAGCGGCGGGGCGAGCGGGCGCCACAGGCGGTAGTCGGTGAGCGCCGCCGCGGCCATGAGCGGCAACCCGACGAGGCACGCGAGCAGCTGGCGCTGAAAGATGCTGAAGGCGTCGCCGGTCTCCGCCGTGGACTGCACGAAGGAGGAGGAGAACGTCATGACGAGCCCGACGACGAGCAGGATCGCGACGGTGCCGGCGAGCACGACGAACTCGCGGGTGGCCGCTCCGGCGGGGCGCACCCGTCGGCGATCCGTCGCCGGGACGCGGCCGACGCCGGGTTCAGCGGCCACCGGCGCCCTCCTTCGCCGGGTGCGGGGAGGCGACGGCGGCGACGGCGTCACGGAACGCCTGGCCGCGCTCGGCGTAGTCGCGGAACTGGTCCATGGACGCGCAGGCAGGCGCGAGGAGCACCGTGTCGCCCGCACGGGCGCGCGCGGCGGCCTCTCGGACCGCCCGCCCGAGCGTGCCCGCCTCGACGGTCGGAACGCCGAGGCGGCGGGTCAAGGCGGCGATCTCCGGTCCGCTGCGCCCCACGGTGACCGCGACGCGGACCCGCTCACGCACGACCGCGGCGAGGTCCGCGAAGTCGAGGCCCTTGCCGAGCCCCCCGGCGATCCAGACGACCGACGGCGAGCCCGGGGCGCCGAAGCTGCGCAGGGCCGCCGCGGCGGCGTGCGGGTTCGTGGCCTTCGAGTCGTTCACGTAGGCGACCTCCGCGAGGGTGGCGACCTGCTCGAGGCGGTGCGGGCCCGGTCGTTGGCTCGTGAGGGGGCCGGCCAACCCCGCGGGGTCGGCGCCGGCGCACACGGCGGCCGCGACGGCGGCGACGGCGTTCGCGACGTTGTGCGGCCCGCGGGCGGGCAGCGCGTCGACGGCCACGACCTCGGTGTCGACACCGAGGCGGCTCACGATGACGCCTCCGGCCACGCCCACCTCGCCGGGACCGGGCGGCGCGCTCGTCGCGGCGGCGACGCCTGCGGGCGGGGGATGGGCGGCTGCGGCGGCCCGGGCCCCGGCGTCGTCGACGCCGACAACGGCCCAGTCCCGCCCGTCCGGGCCCGGCGCCCCCTCGGGCCGCTGGTTGGCCCACACGCGCGCCTTCGCCGCGGTGTAGTCGTCGAGGGTGCCGTGCCAGTCGAGGTGGTCGGGTGCGACGTTCAGCAGGACGCCGACGTCGGCGCGCAGCCGATCGGTGAAGCGGAGCTGGAAGCTCGAGAGCTCGGCGACCGCGAGAGCGGGCGCGTCGGCGCCGGTGAGCAGGTCGCACAGCGGCGTGCCGATGTTGCCGCCGACGGGCGCGCGCAGGCACGCCGCGACGAGCTCGGTCGTGGTGGTCTTGCCGTTCGTGCCGGTGACCGCGACGAGACGCGTGCGCCCGCTGTTCAGCCGCCAGGCGAGCTCCGGCTCGCTCCACACGCGCTGACCCCCCGCCGTCGCCGCCGCGAGGATGGGGTTGCCGGGTGCGACACCGGGGCTCGTGACGACCAGACCGGCGCCGGCGAGGGTCGCCGCGTCGGTCACGCCGGGTCGGGCGTCGACGCCCGCGGCGCGCAGCGCGGCCGCCCGCTCCCGCACCGCCGGCGTGTCGCGCGTGTCGACCACGAGGAGGTCGCCGACGTCGGCGGCTGCCAGGGCGCGGGCGGCCGCCGTGCCCGACAGGCCGAGGCCGAGAACGATCACGCGGACGCCCTCGACGCCGGCCCCCTCGCGGTCGAGGCCGCCGCGCGGCTCGGCGGTCATCCGATCGCCCCCGGCCGGGTGAGGTAGTCGGCGTAGAACAGCCCGAGGCCGAACGCCACCGACAGGCCCGCGATGATCCAGAAGCGGACGATGACGGTGACCTCCTGCCAGCCGACGAGCTCGAAGTGGTGGTGCAGCGGCGCCATGCGGAACACCCGCCGCCCGAAGAGGCGGAAGCTCGCCACCTGGAGGATGACGCTCAAGGTCTCTATGACGAACAGGCCGGCCACGAGGATGAGCAGCAGCTCGGTCTCGGTCATCACCGCGAGGGCGGCGAGCATCCCGCCGATGGCCAGCGAGCCGGTGTCCCCCATGAAGATGCGCGCGGGAGGGGCGTTCCACCACAGGAACCCGAGCGCCGCCCCCGTCGTCGCCGCGGCGGCGATGGCGAGCGCCTGCGCGTGCAGGACGGCCTCGTGGCTGTACTGGGGCTCGTTGCGGAAGATCCAGAAGGCGATGACGGTGTAGGCGCCGAAGATCGCCGCGCTGGTCCCGGCGGCGAGGCCGTCGAGCCCGTCGGTGAGGTTCACGGCGTTCGACGTGGCGGCGAGGATGATGAAGCACCAGATGACGAACAGCCGCCCGAAGTCCAGATCGGTGGGGCCGATGAACGACAGGCGGGTGGACGTCTCGGCGACGTACTCCGCGCCGAAGGCGAACACCACCGCGACGACCGCCTGGCCGCCGAACTTCGCGGTCTTCGTCAGGCCGAGGCTGCGGTTGCGGCGGATCTTGATGTAGTCGTCGAGGAACCCGACCGCGCCCATGCCGGCGAACACGGCGATCGCGAGGAACCCGCCCGCCGAGTAGCGCGGACCGAGCAGCAGCGTCGCGGCGAAGTAGCCGAGGATCGCCGACAGGATCATCGCGGTCCCGCCCATGGTCGGCGTCCCCCGCTTGGCGTGATGGGCCTGGGGCCCGTCGTCGCGGATGAGCTGACCGTAGCCGCGACGGCGGAAGAAGCGGATGACGAGCGGGGTCCCGACCAGCGAGAGGAGCAGCGCGACGCTCGCGGCGACCAGGATGGCTCTCACGACGCGTGGCCCCCGGCCGGCGGCCCGTCGCCGGCGGCGCGCAGATGGTCGGCGACGCCCTCGAGCCCGACGGAGCGGCTGGCTTTCACGAGCACGACGTCGCCGGGGCGCAGCCGCCCCTCCAGGAGGCCGACCACCCCGTCGGGGTCCGCGGCGGTGAGGAGCGCGTCCTCGCCGTACGCGCCCTCCGCCGCCGCGCCGGCGCGGATCGCCGCCGCCGCCTCGCCGACGACGACGAGGCCGTCCACGCCGAGCCGTGCGGCGAGCCGACCGATCTCCTCGTGCGCCGCGTCGCTGCCCGGTCCGAGCTCCGCCATGTGGCCGAGCACCGCCCACCGCCGCCCGTCGGTCGTGATGCTCGCGAGCGTGGCGAGCGCGGCCCTCGTCGACGAAGGGTTCGCGTTGTACGCGTCGTTGAGGATGACGAGGCCGTCAGGGGTGCGCAGCAGCTCCGACCGCCAGCGCGACACCGTCGCGGACTCGACGGCCGCTGCGGCCGCGCCGAGGTCGACGCCGACCGCGTCGGCGACGACGAGGGCCGCGAGCGCGTTGCCGATGTTGTGCTCGCCGGGCAGGGCGAGGCGCACCCGGCGCCCGCGGACGCTGAACGCCGGGCGTGCGAGCTCGTCGAGGGTCACGTCGTCGGCCCGCCAGTCCGCGTCGGCTCCCCTGCCGTAGGTGAGGACCCGGCCCGCCACGGCGCCGGCCATGGCGGCGACGCGGGGGTCGTCGGCGTTGAGGACGGCGAGGCCGTCGGGGCCCAGTGCCTGCACGAGCTCCGCCTTCGCGCGGGCGACGGTGTCGAGGTCGCCGAGGGTGGCCAGGTGCGAGGCGCCGACGGTCGTGACGACGGCGATGTCCGGCGCGAGGATCGTCGCGAGGCGCGCGATGTGGCCCACCCCGCGCGTGGCGACCTCGGCCACGAGCACCTCGGTGTCGGCCTCGAGGCGGCAGCAGGTCAGCGGCACGCCGAGCTCGTTGTTGTACGAGCCGGGGTTGGCCACCGTCCGCCTGCCGGCGCCGACCGCCGCGGCGACGAGGTCCTTGGTGGTCGTCTTGCCGCTCGAGCCGGTGATCGCGACGACGGTCGGGTCGATGGTGTCGCGGACCCACGCCCCGAGGCCGAGCAGCGCGTCGGCGGGGTCGTCGACGACGACGGCGCCGGGGTGCGCGGCCGGCGGGCGGCGGGCCTCGAACAGGTAGCCGGTCGCGCCGCGGCCGACGGCGTCGTCGAGGAAGTCGTGGCCGTCGGCGCGCTCGCCGCGCAGCGGGACGAACAGCGACCCCGGTCGCGCGCCACGCGAGTCGATCGTCACCTCGTCGACCGTGCGCGCCGCGTCGGCGTCGTCGGCGAGGTCGCCGCCGACGACGTCGGCGAGCGCGGCGAGCTCCATGCGGATCACGGGCAGACCACCCCGCCTTCGAGCAGCGCCCGGGCGACCGCGCGGTCGTCGAAGTCCACCGTGGCGTCGGCGAGCTCCTGGTAGGTCTCGTGACCCTTGCCCGCGATGACGACGATGTCGCCGGGTCGCGCCTCCGCGAGCGCGAGGGCGATGGCGGCCCGGCGCGACGGCTCGACGGCGTACGCGCCGCCTGCTCCCCGGGTCGCGCCGGCGACCATCGCGTCGATGATCGCCAGGGGGTCCTCGCTGCGCGGGTTGTCGCTCGTCAGCACGGCGAGGTCGGCGCCCTCGACCGCGGCTTGTCCCATGAGGGGGCGCTTGCCGCGGTCGCGCTCACCGCCGCACCCCACGACGACGAGCACCCGGCCCCGCTGGTCCCCTTCGTCGGCGAGCCCGCGCGCCGCCCGCAGCACGTTCTCCAGGGAGTCCGGCGTGTGCGCGTAGTCCACGAGCACGGTGAACGGCTGGCCGGCCTCCACCCGTTCCATGCGGCCCGGCACGCCCCGCAGGGCGGCGACACCGGCGGCGGCGGTCTCGAGGTCGATGCCCATCACGTCGGCGGCGGCGAGCGCGACGAGGGCGTTGGCGACGTTGAAGTGCCCCGCCAGCGCGGTGCGCACCGCAACCAGCCGACCACGCACGACCGCCGTGAGACGCGAACCCCAAGGCCCGGAGACGACGTCGCGGGCGGTGACGTCGGCGTCGGCGCCCGAGCCGACACGCACGACGGCGAGGTCGACCTGGCCGGCGAGGCGGCGGCCGAACGGGTCGTCGACGTTCACGACGGCCGCCGGTGCGAAGCGGCGGGTGAACAGCCGCGCCTTCGCCGCGAAGTAGTCCTCGATGTCGGCGTGGAAGTCGAGGTGGTCCTGGGTGAGGTTGGTGAAGGTCGTCACGGCGAAGCGCGTGCCGGTGACGCGCCCGAGGGCCAGACCGTGGCTCGACACCTCCATGGCCGCCGCGCTGACCCCGCGGTCGACCATGCGCCGCAGGAGGCGCTGAAGGTCCGGCGCCTCCGGCGTCGTGCGCGCGCCGGGGACGACCTGCCCGGCGATGCGGGTCTCCACGGTCCCGAGGACCCCGGTGGTGTGCCCCGCGGCGGCGAACACCGACTCGAGCAGGTAGGTGACGGTGGTCTTGCCGTTCGTGCCGGTCACGCCCGCGAGCGCCAGCGCCGCCGAGGGGTGGCCGTGGATTGTGGCCGCGACGTCGCCGAGCACGTCGGCAACCGACGACACCCGCAGCTGGGGGACGTCGAGGGCGAGGGTGCGCTCGACGAGCAGGGCAGGGCTGCCCGCGGCGACCGCGGCGGGCGCGAACTCGTGACCGTCCGCGCGCCGGCCTGGACGGCAGGCGAACAGCACCCGGGGACCCGCCTCCCTGCTGTCGTGGGTGACGTCGGCTACGGCGAGGTGCCCGCCGTCGCCGCCGGGGGCGTGCAGGACGGCCTCCGGCGGCAGCACGGCGAGCAGGTCGGCCAGCGTCGTGCGCTCACGGCGGCGGGGCGTCGGCGGCATCGCTAGGCAGGATACGCAGCACCCGGTCGGCCGCCCGCCAGGCGCCCCGGTCCCCTGGACAGCGACACGCATGCGTCTCAGGGACCCGTGGCCCGGCCGGGACCCACGGCCACGACGTCGTCCGCGGGGTAGGGCTCGGAGGCGGGGACGCGGCGGTGCGCGAGCGCGAACCGGGTGATCTCGCTGAACGCCGGGGCTGCCACTGCCCCGCCCGAGAAGACGTCGGCGGGCTCGTCGATGAGCACAGCGACGACGAGCGCGGGGTCGTCGGCCGGCGCGAAGCCGGCGAAGCTCGCGACGTACTTGCCCTCGGCGTAGCCGCGCCGCGTCTGCGACGGCTTCTGCGCCGTGCCGGTCTTGCCGGCGACGCGGTAACCGGGGATCCTCGCGAGCCCCCCCGTCGCGTGCTCGCCCTCGACGGCGCCGACGAGCATCCCGGTGAGGGCCGCGGCCGTCTGGGGCGACACGATTCGCTCGCGCTCCCCCGCCCGCGAGGGCCGCAGCCGCCCGTCCGCCCCGACGGTCCCCCGCACGACCGAGGGCTGCACCCGCTCCCCCCCGCTTGCGATCGTCTCGAGCACCCCCGCGACCTGCAGGAGGGTCGTCGACACGCCCTGGCCGATGGCGATCGTCGGCAGGCTCGTCGCCCACCAGTCCTCGACGCGGGGCAGCAGCCCGGAGGCCTCCCCGGGGAAGCCGAGGCCGGTGGCCTCGGCGTACCCGAAGGCGCGCAGGTAGCCGTAGAGGCGCTCCGGGCCGACGCGTTCGGAGAGCTTGATCGTGCCCACGTTGGAGGACCGGGCGATGATCTGCGGCAGGGTGAGCGCCCAGGGTTCGTGGGGGCTCGAGTCACGGAAGCGCTTCGCGCCGACCTGGTAGTGGTCGGGGACGGAGAACACCTCGTCCATCCGCACGACGCCCTCCTCGACCGCCGCCGCGGCGGTGATGATCTTGCTCACGCTGCCGGGCTCGTAGACGTCGGTGACGACGCGGTTGCTGCGCTCGTACGCGCCGGCCTGTCCGATGCGCTCGGGGGTGAACCCCGGCACCGACGCCATGGCGAGGACCTCGCCGGTCGGGACGTCGACCACGACGGCCGCCGCCCCCTTCGCGTCGTGCTCGCTGACCGCCTCGGCGAGCACGCGCTCCGCGGTGTGCTGGATCTGGCGGTCGATGGTGAGCACGAGATCGGTCCCGGCGACCGCCGGCTGCACCTCCCGGGGTGCAGCGCTGATGACGAGCCCCCCCGGGGCGCGCTCCAACCGCAGCGCGCCGGGCCGTCCGGCGAGTACGTCGTCGTACTGCGCCTCGAGACCCGACAGGCCGACGTTGTCGACGCCGGCGAAGCCGACGAGCTGTGCGGCGAGCCCCCCCGCGGGATAGGAGCGGGTCGGCTCGGTGAGGATGCCGACGCCGGGCAGGCGCAGCGCCGCGACCTGCTCGCCGACCTCGCGCGGGAGCTGGCGGGCGAGGTAGGTGAACGACACGTCGCGGCTGAGGGCGTCCGTGACCGCCTCCACGGGTCGGTCGAGCAGTGGCGCGAGCTCGGCCGCCACCCCCCGGGGGTCGACGTCGTTCTCCCGGAGCACCCGCGGGTCGGCGTAGACGGTCGCGGCGGCCAGGGACAGCGCGAGTGGCTGCCCGTCGCGGTCGTAGAGCTTGCCGCGGGTGGCCGGGAGGTCGATCTGCCGCTGCGTCTGGCGGTCGGCGAGCTCGGCGAAGTCCGCGGCGTCGAGGACCTGCACGCGCAGGAGACGAGCCCCGACGGCGGCGGTCAGGACGAGGTAGAGCACGAGCAGCAGGGCGAGGCGCCGCCCGCTGCGCGCCCGCCTGAGCGCGCGGGCCATGCTCCGCACCCAGGGAGCCTGGCCGCGGGCCCGGCGGGGCGGAGGGCGCCGGCGGGACCGTGGCCAGGCTCCCTGGGTGCGGAGCATGGCC
>DATLGH010000081.1 GCA_035540635.1 Egibacteraceae bacterium
ACCACCGGCCGCGAGTTGGTGCGTCAGATGTTTCAGGACCACCTTGACGTGCGCGCCCAGCGCGAGACCCGCGTGGAGGTCACCGACGTGCACGGCGCGACCCACGGCGCTGTGGAGGCCGGCCACGTCCGTGGGCTTCACACCGTGTTCGGTGAGGTCGACGTCGCCCGGATGGCCTACCGCCGACGCGGCCATCACAACCTGCACCCCGCCGACGCGACGTTGAACCTGCCCGCTGAGCGCCACTCCCACGGGCTGCGTCGACTCGCCGCGGTGGAGGCCGCACGCGGCTCGTTTGACGCTGCGGTCGCTGCGGTCAAGCGCGCCAGCGGCCAGACCCTGGGCAAACGCCAGGTCGAAGGGCTCGCCGCCCGCGCCGCGGCCGACTTCGACGACTTCTACGCCCACCGGCTGAGACCGGGCGCCGACCCCGATGACGTGCTGGTCATCTCGTGTGACGCCAAGGGCATCGTCATGCGCCCCGACGCGCTGCGGGCCGCCACCGCCAAAGCAGCCGCCCAGACCGACACCAAGCTGGCCACGCGCCTGTCCAAAGGCGAAAAGCGCAACCGCAAACGCATGGCCACCGTGGCCAGCGTCTACGAGCTGACACCGGCGCCGCGCACCCCAGCCGACGTGCTACCCGACACCGGCGACACCCGCCAGCGCGCCCCCGCGCCCACCGCCAAGAACAAGTGGCTGATGGCCTCGGTGGCAGACGACGCCGCGTCAGTGGTAGGTCGGATGTTCGACGAGGCCCAACGCCGCGACCCCGGCCACACCCACAAATGGATCGCACTGGTCGACGGCAACAACCACCAGATCGACCGCATCAAGATCGAAGCTGGCAAACGCGGCGTCACCGTCTCGATCGTGGTCGACTTCGTTCACGTCCTGGAGTACTTGTGGGGCGCGGCCTGGTCGTTCTTCACCGAGGGCGACCCCGACGCCGAACCCTGGGTGCGCGACAAAGCCCACGCAGTCCTCTGGTTTGCGCCTGCCGATTCCTCATCAAGGACCGCATGGACATCACCGGCGCCCGCTGGAGCGTCCAGGGCGCCGAAGCCGTCCTCAAACTGCGCGCCCTGTTCAGCAACGGTGACTTCGACGCCTACTGAGACATGCACCTGGCCCGAGAACACCAACGTGTCCACCAGTCACGCTACGCCCACAGCACCATCCCACAGGCCGCATAACGTCCCTCCAGGAGAGCCGCACCCTGGGATGAAATTTGGGTCGGCCAACACGGCCGGGTCTCGCTGACCCTCGATGAGCGCTTCAAGCATCGCCCGGCCCGAGACACCAGTGATGTCCGAGGCAACCGAGGACAGCCAACACCCGGCGTCCTCGAGCAGGTGTAGAACGCTTCCAGTAGTCGCCGGTCGCCTCCATCACCGCGTGAGAAACCGACTCACACCGTGAGCGCGCCAGAGCCAGGCCTGCGGCCTGACACCCGTTCTGCTGGAACGTCCCTGCCCGATCGGTCAGACTTCGACCGTGGGCACGGCGCCGAGGTTGGCGGGGCGCGAGCGGACGCTCGCCCAGCTCGATGACGTGCTGCAACGGGCGCGGGACGGACTCGGGGAGCTCGTCGTCGTCGCCGGGGAGGCCGGCATCGGCAAGTCGTGGCTGGCTGGACGCGCCGCCGACTGCGCCCGCGGCCACGGCTTCGACGTCGTGTGGACCTCGTGCCACGCCGGCACGGCACCCGCCTTCTGGCCCTGGCGCCAGCTCATGCGCGGCCTTCCGGCCGGGGCCCGGGACGCCACCGCGATCGCGCGCCTGACACCGACGGTGGAGGCGGGCCGGGGACCGACGGTCGATGACCCCGAAGCAGCCAGGCTGGAGCTGTTCGACGCCGTTGCGGACGCCGTCCGAGCGGCCTGCGTCCTCCGGCCCCTGCTCATGGTGATCGAGGACATCCACTGGGCGGATCTGGCGTCGCTGCGGCTGCTGGCCTTCCTGGCCCCGGCCCTCCGCGGGCTACCGGCGGCGCTGCTGGTGACCGTGCGCTCCGAGGAGGCGGGGACGGACGCGGCCTTGGGCGAGGCGGTGGCTGACCTTGCGCGCCACGGGACCCGCTGCGACCTCGACGGGCTGACCGTCCCAGAGATCGCCCAGCTTGCGCGGGAGACGGTCGGGCCCGAGCTCCCCGAACGGGTGGCGGCGGCACTGCAGCGTCACACCGCCGGCAACCCACTGTTTGTCCGGGAGTTCTTGAGGCTCCTCCACGCACGGGGGGAGCTCGCCGGGTTCGACGGGCAGGAGGTGGGCGAGCTGCCACCCGGCGTCCGTGACGTGCTGCGCCAGCGCCTGCAGCATCTGCCCGCCGACACGCTGGACCTCCTGGAAGTCGCCGCCACGGTCGGCGAGACGTTCGGCCTGGACGTCGTCCAGCAGACGACCGGCCTGCAGGCGCGCGAGCTGATCGATCGACTGGACCCTGCAAGGCGCGCGAACCTGATCGGGGAGGTCGCCGTCGGCCGGTACGCGTTCGGGCACGCGCTCGTCCGCGCGGCGCTGCTGGACCGGGCGGGGATGGCCGGCCGTCTGCGCCTCCACGAGCGTGTCGGTGAGGCGCTCGAAGCCATGCTGGAGGGGGGCGCAACGGTGGAGCTGTCCGCCTTGGCGCACCACTGGCTCGCCGCCGCGGTCGCGGGACACGCCCAGCGCGCCGTGCGCTATGCCGTCCTGGCCGCCGACCAGGCCCTCGAGCTGCTCGCCTACGAGCAGGCCGCGCGGCTGTACGAGCGCGCCCTGCAGGCCCTGGCGCTCGATCCGACTGCGGGTGACCGCACCGAGCTGCTGCTCGCCTTCGGGGAGGCGCTGGCCGCGGCCGGGGATCCGACGCGTGCGAGAGCGGTGCTCCTGGATGCGGCAGGGCGCGCGCGCGACCAGGATCGGCCCGAGCAGCTCGCGCGCGCCGCCCTTGGCCTGGCCGGGGGTGCCGGGGGCTTCGAGGTTCACCTGTTCGACGACGAGCAGATCGAGCTGCTGCGCGACGCGCTCGACCGGCTCGACCCGACGGCCGCGTCCCTGCGTGCCCGGCTGCTCGCGCGGCTGTCCGTCGCCCTGTCCTATACCGAGCCGATCCCCGTCCGGGTCGGGCTCGCCGAGGCCGCCGTCCGGCTGGCACGCGGCGCCGGGGACGAGCACGGGCTCGCGTACGCCCTCGCCGCGCACTGCGACGCGATCGCGGGCCCGCACGACAGCGAGACACGGCAGTCGGAGGCCGACGAGATCATCGCCCTGGCCACCTCGCTCGGCGACCGGCGCCTGGAGCTCCTCGGGCGACGTCTCCGGCTCGTCGCGCTCCTCGAGACGGGCGACGTGGCCGGCTCAGACGAGGAGATCGAGGCCTACGCGCGGACGGCGGGGACGTTGCGCCAGCCGCTCTACCAGTGGTACGTGCCGCTGTGGCGCGGCATGCGCTGCGCCGTGCGCGGAGACCTCGCCGACGCCGATCGCCACCTCGCCGAGGCACGGGCCGTCGGCCGGTCCGCCGGCAGCTTCAACGCGCACGTGCTCGGGCTCGTCCTGTCCTGGTTCCTCCACACGGAACGAGGACAGGCCGAGCAGGCCGCCGAGGATCTGGCCGAGACCGCTCGTCTGATCCCCCCCGACATCGGCGCCGCCTGGTGGAACGTCCACGCGATGCGCTGCGCGCAGCTCGGGCAGATGGCGGAGGCGCGCCGGCACATCGACCGGGCAGCCGACGTACTCGCTGACACCCCGCTCGACTCCGAGTGGATGTCCACCAGCGTCGTCTTCTGCGACGTGCTGCTCATGCTCGGCGGCCACCCGGCCGCCCCGACCGCGTACGAGCAGCTGCTCCCGTACCGACGGCGACACGCCGTGGACGGCATCGGCGCCATGCTGTACGGGTCGGTGGAGCGCCAGCTCGGCGTCCTCGCGGCCCTGCAGGGCCACCAGGACGCAGCCCGGAGGCACTTCACGGCGGCGCTGGCCGCCAACGAACCCGTGGGCGCGCTGCTGGTGGCGCGCACCCACCTGGACGCCGCGCGGGTACTGCGTGACCCAGACCACCTCCAAGCCGCCCACGCCGCCTACGGATCCCTCGGGCTGCTGCACCGCGTCGGCCGCCTCGCCGAGGAAGTGGCACCACCGGGACCGACGGACGCTGTCGACACCGGACCGCCAGGCGGCAACACGCTGCGGCGCGACGGCGGCCTGTGGCGGCTGACGTTCGACGGGAAGACCGTGCACGTCCCCGACCGCAAGGGCCTGCACGACTTGGCGCGCCTGCTCGCCGAGCCGGGCCGTGAGTTCCACGTCCTGGACCTCGCCGTGCCGGGCAGCGGCTCCGGCCCGGTGCCGGAGGCGGGCATGGGCGCGCCGGGCGACCTTGGACCCGCCCTGGACGCGACGGCGCGTGCCGCCTACCGCCGGCGCCTGTCCGAGCTGGAGGACGAGCTCGCCGAGGCGGAGGCCGCCGGGGACGGCGTCCGCGCGGAGCGGGCACGAGCCGAACACGACCTCCTGGTCGATCAGCTGGCCGGCGCCTACGGACTGGCCGGACGACCGCGGCGCACCGGTGACCCGGCAGAGCGGGCGCGCAGCACCGTGACCCGGCGCATCCGCGACGCGATCACGGCCGTCGAGCGGGTCCATCCGAAGCTGGGGCGCCACCTGCGCAGCGCCGTGCGGACGGGCACGTTCTGCCGCTACGAGCCGGAGCGGCCCACGGTCTGGCAGCTGTAGCGACCCGCCTCATCACGGCCTCCTCACGGTGTGAGCCGCCATCTCACGCCCTGGGTGCACACAGCCCAACCCGAGGAGGTAGCGATGACCACCACGCCCGTCCCCCCGCAGGTCGCCCCGTTTCCCGAACCGCACGAGGAGGCGGTCGCGCTGGCGGAGCGGCTGTTCGGCGCCAGCATCGGCGCGTTCGAGCTCGTCACCGTCCAGCTCGGCGTCGACCTGGGCCTGTACGCCTGGCTCGCCCAGCATCCCGACGCCCGGGCGGCGGATCTGGCGGGCGCCGCCGGCGTCCACGAACGCTACGCGCGCGAGTGGCTGGAGCAGCAAGCAGCCGCCGGGATCGTCTCGGTCGACGACCCGTCCGCGTCGCCGGAGGCCCGCCGCTACCGCCTGCCGGCAGGCCACGCCGAGGCGCTGCTGGACGAGGAGAGCCTCGCCTACATCGCCCCGCTCGCGCGTTTCCTCGTCGCGCTGCCCCCGCTCCTGCCGGACCTCGAACAGGCCTACCGGTCCGGGACCGGACTGGCCTTCGGGGACTTCGGGGAGCACGTCCGCATCGGCCAGGCCGGGTTCAACCGGCCGTCCTTCACCCACCTGCTCACCTCCACCTGGCTGCCCGACGGCGTCCCCGACGTGCACCAGCGGCTGGAGGCGGCACCGCCCGCCCGGGTGCTCGACGTGGCCTGCGGCGCGGGGTGGTCCTCGATCGCGCTCGCTCGTGGCTACCCGACCATCCACGTGGACGGCATCGACCTCGACGCTCCCGCCATCGAGCAGGCCCGCGCGACCGCGTCGGCGCTGGGACTGGAGGAGCGGGTCGAGTTCGACACGCGCGATGCCGCCGATCCACCCGGCGACCGCTACGAGGTCGCCTTCGTCTTCGAGGCGCTGCACGACCTGCCGCACCCCGTCGAGACGCTGCGCGCGATCCGCGAGGTGCTCGCCGACGACGGCTGCGTCATCGTGATGGACGAGAGGGTCGGCGACGAGTTCGCCGCGCCCGCCGACGACTTCGAGCGGTTCCTGTACGCCGCCAGCGTCCTGCACTGCCTCCCGGTGGGCATGTCCCGCCAGCCCTCCGCCGCGACCGGCACGCTCCTGCGACCCGCGACCCTGCGCGCCTACGGCAACCAAGCAGGGTTCTCCACCACCGAGATCCTGCCGATCGACCACGACTTCTTCCGCTTCTACCGTCTCCTCCCGTGACCTGCGTCGCGCGGACCGGCAACCCGTCAACGAGAAAGGAAACGCTATGAGCACCATCGCCCAGAGCACGCAATCGACCGCCGAGCGGTACAGCGAGGCATTGAAGCACCGGGACGCCGCGGCACTGCGTGACGTCTACCACGACGACGCAACCGTGGACTGCAACGTCCCGCAGTGGCGGTTCGAGCTGGAGGGCGCCGACGCCATCAGCACGCACCTCGGCGACGAGCTCGCCGGCGTCGACGCGGTCACCGACGTCCAGGTCCGGTCCTTCGACCCGTCCGACTGGCAGGCCTTCGAGGTCGAGGTCAGCCTGACCCGGGACGGACAGCAGCGCATGTACCGCGAGCTCGAGCTCGTGCGGATCGTGGACGGACGCATCGCCGAGCACATCGCCTACTGCACCGGCGAGTGGGACGCCGACACGATCCGCAAGCACCGCGCACAGAGCGGCTGACGAGGGATCTGCATTCGTCTGGGGCCCGAGCGGCATGCTCTGGGCCCCAGACGCGCCGGACGGCCGGACGAGGGGAGGCATTGGGGATGGCGACGGAAGCGGTGAGGTTCGGCATTCAGGTCCCGCAGGACGCACCGTTCGACGAGCTGCGGGAGCGCTGGCGGATGTGCGAGCAGCTGGGGTTCGACGTCATCCACGTCGCCGACCACATGGGCGACCCCCGCGACCTGCACGGGGTATGGCACGACGGCTGGACGACGCTGACCGCCATGGCGACGTCCACGACGCGGATCCGGGTCGGGATCCTGGCCAGCAACCCGATCCTGCACCACCCCGCGGTCCTCGCCAAGGCGGCGTCCAGCGTTGACGTGCTTTCCGGCGGACGGCTCGAGCTGGGTCTGGGCTGCGGCATCGCCGCCTTCGACCACGCCGCCACCGGCACCCCCTACTGGGGAGCGCGTGAGCGGGTGCAGCGCTTCTCCGAGTTCGTCGAGGTGGTGGATCGCTGGCTTCGCGCCGGCGACGAACCCGTTCGCCACTGCGGACAGCACTACCGCAGCGACGGCGTCCCCGTGGTGCCCGCCCCCGTCCAGCAACCGCGGCCGACGATCATCATCGCCGGCCAGTCACCCACGGTGCTGCGCACCGCCGCCCGCCACGGCGACGTGTGGAACACCCACGGCCCGTTCGGTGCGGACCTGGACGAGATCGCCGCACGCACCCGACAGCAGAACAGCGCGCTCGATCAGCTCTGCGAGTCGGCGGGGCGGGACCCGTCCAGCCTGCGCAGGTCACTGCTGCTGATCGAGTCGCGCCTCGCTCCGACAAGCGGGCTCGATGCCTGGGCCAACTCGGACTGGTTCGAACGGATCGTGACGCGCTTCGTGGAGACAGGCATCCGCGAGTTCATCGCCTTCTGGCCGCAACCGCATCACATGGAGCACTTCGAGCACGCGGCGGGCCTCCTTCCGGAACTGCGCGCCGGGTAGGCATCCGCGCGGAACAGCGGCGGCTCGCTGGATCGAGGATGCGCCCACTGGCGGTGGCATACCCGTTCCGCGCGGCGCTCAGCGCAGCAGGCGGTGCTCCATGGCGAACAGTGCGGCCGCCGCCAAGGCCGGCGACGCCGTCAGCTAGCCGCTGGAGCCCGTCCCGGTAGCCGGGTTGCTCACTGTGAACGATGACCGTCCCCTCCGTGCGCAGGCGCAGGTCGCCGTGCCGCTCGGTTTCGCAGAGCCGGCGGTCCGGGTCCACCTCGTCGTCGAAACGGCGCATCAACGCGTTCGCGGGCGCGCCGTGTTCTCTTCGTCCGATCGCTCGTGCGTGCCCAGCTCGCATGTGCAGCCAAGCGGAAGCGAAGGGATCGCTGCTCAGGTGTCAATTCCATGCCTCACGTCCCAAACATCGACGGACTTGCTTCCCGCAGGTAGTTGCTTGGCCCGTCCACGTACTTGTGACCCCGACGAGGCCGACTACTACCTGCCCGACGAGCGAGCCGACGAGCGGGCGGAGCGGCGGTGTTGTCGGCGCCGGGGTCATCGTGGTGGGGCAGCGGCGCCGAAGCGCTCGAGCTGAGCGGCGAGGTGGAGAGGCCGAATTCGTCCTGCTGTACGCCAAAGGGGCGCGGCCGGCGGCCGACGGAAAGGAAACACTGGTGCCGCGTTGACACCGTATATGGTGCTCGCTATGATGCCGCGACCCGTTCGGGCGAACGTCCGAAGCGAGGTCTCAAGTGAAGACGCGCACGAGAACTTGGCGGCCTTGGCTGTGCGCAGCGGGCCACAATCGATCGGTCCGCTTAAGGGTATAGCTCGCTTCTTGCGCGACCGGGGTGATGTCAACCTTGCCTGCTTGCTTTACGCCCTTGCAGCCGTCCGGATTGGAGCGGCGGAGGGACTACAGGCCGCTGCGCGGGAACTCGGCAGGGCTTCAGCTCTCGCGCGGCAACACGGGAGCCACCAACTCGCTGAAGCACTGCTCCGTGAAAGCCTCCAGCACGATCCCACCAACTTGCGTCCACTCTCAACTCTGGGGCAGCTTCTGCACCATCAAGGGCGATACGCCGAGGCGATCGATTGTCTCGAAGGCGCCTCCAGTATCGACAACCATGCAAAGCTGTTCCTTGGCTGGTCACGCCTGCTCGCAGGCTTCGATGCGCGTGATGAGCAAGAGGTAGCGGATGGTTCTGCACAACTCGGTGAAGCACTACGGCAGTGGGCATACGGTAGTAATAGTTTCTCCGAGCGGGGACGCTGGGTCCGCCAACTTCGCCGACTGCGCGCTTTGGGCTCCCGGTTTGAAGAGCAGACCCGCCAATTGATCGAGTTCGCTAATTCCAACGCCAGCTGGGGCGAGATCGATCCGACCGTTGCCGAAGAGCCGTGGTCAGACGACGATTCTGAGTTGCTTGTAGGTGACGGTCAACCTTCATAGAACTGGTTAGTAGTTAGATATGCTACTTCTCTCTCACTTGCGGCCTAGCGATCGAACTCTGCGGGCGTGGGACCCGCGGCTCGTAGAGGTAGCGGTCGATTGCCTGGGCGCCTGGGCGGTCTTGGCGCCGAACGGCGCCGCGCGGGGTACCGTCTGGAGGGTAAACCCGCCGGTCAGATCAGAGGTGGTTTTGTACCCGCGGCAGGATTCGAACCTGCGGCCTTCTGCTCCGGAGGCAGACGCTCTATCCCCTGAGCTACGCGGGCGGGGTGGGACGATGGTAGCAGCCGTCAGGACTTGACGAGACGCTCAATGGCCCTCGTCGCCTCGCCGATCATCTCGTCGGTGCGGGCGGGGTCGTCGCCGGTGGCGGCCTCCCGCACGCAGTGGCGGACGTGATCGTCGGGCAGGCCGATGGACACGCTCTGCAGCGCCCTCGACGCGGCGGAGACCTGCGTGAGGATGTCGATGCAGTAGGTGTCCTCCTCGATCATCCGCTGCAAGCCCCTGATCTGCCCCCCGATCCGGCGCAGCCGCTTCACGCAGTCGTCCCTGCCCATCATGTAATGGGACGCGAGTAGGAGGCTTGCGATGAGCACGTCACGACCAGCGCTGCAGAGTGGCGCCGTCGCGGCGATCCTGGCGCTCGCCACCATCGCCCCCTGGCGGGCTGCGCCGACCGCCCCGCCGGGGGCGTGCCCACGACGGGCACAGCCACCACGGCGACCGCGCCCCGGTCGCGGAGGGCGCCCGCACGATCCCCGTCGCGGCCAGCGCGTTCGCCTTCGACCCCCAGGAGATCGCCCTGACCGCCGGCGAGGACGTCGCGATCGGGCTGACCTCGACCGACCTGACCCACGACTTCGTCATCGACGAGGTCGACTTCCACGTCGCCGCGGACCCCGGCTGCACCGCCAAGGGCGCACTGCGCATAGACGAACCCGGCACCTACACCGCCTACTGCTCCGTCGCGGGGCACCGCGAAGCCGGGATGCAGACCACCGTGACCGTCACCGAGTGACAAAGGGGACCCGACCATGGCACACGACGTCCCGACGCTGGACGAAGCCGCAGTCCGGGCAGGAGGCGCAGTGAGCACCCACGGGCACGGCCAGCACGACCAGCTCCACGTCCGCGAGACCCACGTCGGCCAGGGAGACGGCGGCCAGGGAGACGGCGGCCACGACCACGGTGACCACGCGGCCATGTTCCGCGACCGGTTCTGGCTGACCCTGCTGCTCACCCTGCCGGTCGTCTACTACTCCGAGCACCTGCGCCACTGGTTCGGCTACGGGGTGTGGGAGTTCCCCGGCCACGAGTGGCTCGCCCCGGTCCTCGGGACGGTCATCCTCCTCTACGGCGGCTGGCCGTTCCTCACCGGTGGGCTGGCCGAGGCCAGGCAGCGCAAGCCGGGGATGATGCTGCTCATCGCGATGGCGATCAGCGTCGCCTACGCCGCCTCGCTCGCCACCTCGCTCGGGCTGTTCACCGTCGAGGTGTGGTGGGAGCTCGCGCTGCTCATCACGATCATGCTGCTCGGCCACTGGCTGGAGATGCGAGCCATCGGCCAGGCTCGCGGCGCACTCGCGGCGCTCGCCGAGCTGCTGCCCGACGACGCGGAGCGGCTCACCGTCACCGGCGACACCGAGACCGTGAAGGTCGCCGACCTGCAGGTCGGCGACATCGTCCTCGTCCGCCCCGGCGGGCGCGTCCCCGCCGACGGCACGATCGTCGAGGGCGCCGCCGAGCTCGACGAGTCGATGATCACCGGCGAGGCCAACCCCGTGGCTCGAGGGGAGGGCGACCGGGTCGTCGCCGCGACCGTCGCCGCGGATTCGGCGATCCGGGTGCGGGTCGACGCCGTCGGCGACGACACGACCCTCGCCGGCATCCAGCGGCTGGTCGCGGAGGCGCAGGCGTCCTCCTCACGGACGCAGGTCCTCGCCGACCGGGCTGCCGCGCTGCTGTTCTTCGCCGCCCTCGCCGCGGCCGTCCTCACCGTCGCGGCCTGGACCGTGCTCGGCCGGCCCGACGCCGCGGTCGTTCGGGCGGTGACCGTGCTCGTCATCGCCTGCCCGCACGCCCTCGGCCTCGCCATCCCACTCGTCGTGTCGATCTCGACGGCGAAGTCGGCCCGCAGCGGCATCCTCGTCAAGGACCGCCGGGCGCTCGAGCGGATGCGCGAGATCGACGTCGTCATGTTCGACAAGACCGGCACGCTGACCCGCGGGCAGCACGTCCTCACTGGCGTCGCCGCGGTGGACGGGGACAGCGACCGGCTGCTCGCCCTCGCCGCGGCGGTCGAGGCCGACAGCGAGCACCCGCTGGCGCGCGCCATCGTCAGCGCCGCCCACGACCGCAAGGTCCCCGCGCCGAAGGGGTCGCGGTTCCGGTCACTGACCGGCCGCGGGGTCGAGGCGGACATCGAGGGCGGCCCCGTCGCCGTGGGCGGACCCGCACTGCTGCGCGAACGCGGCCTCACCCTGCCCGCCGCACTCGACGAGCAGGTGTCGGCGTGGCGGTCCCGGGGTGCAGCCGTCCTCGCGGTGGTCCGTGACGGCGAGGTCGTCGGCGTCCTCGCCCTGGAGGACGAGGTCCGCGACTCCTCCCGGCAGGCCGTGCGCCTACTGCACGACCTCGGCGTGCGCGTCGGGATGATCACCGGCGATGCCCAGGAGGTCGCCGACGCCGTCGCCGCCGAGCTCGGCATCGACGAGGTGTTCGCCCAGGTGCTGCCCGAGGACAAGGACGCGAAGGTCGCCGGCCTGCAGGACCGCGGCGAGGCGGTCGCGATGGTCGGCGACGGGGTGAACGACGCCCCGGCGCTCGCCCGGGCCGACGTCGGCATCGCCATCGGCGCAGGCACCGACGTGGCGATCGAGTCGGCCGGCATCGTCCTCGCCTCCGATGACCCACGGGGGGTCGTGGCCATCCGCCGGCTGTCGCAGGCCAGCTACCGCAAGATGGTGCAGAACCTGTGGTGGGCGGCCGGGTACAACCTCGCGGCGATCCCCCTCGCCGCCGGCGTGCTCGCCCCGATCGGGTTCGTGCTTCCGATGGCGCTCGGTGCGGTGCTCATGAGCCTGTCCACCATCGTGGTGGCGCTCAACGCGCAGCTGCTGCGCCGCGTGGAGCTCGACCCCGCGGGCTGACCCCTGCGCAGCATCATCATCTTTGGGGATGCACCGACGGGCTCACGACGACATCCTTGGGCCCATGTTGCGCCCCTCCGCATGCGGCGGCGCGACGGGCATCCGGGCCACCATCTGGCTCGGGTGCCTGTTCGCACTGCTGGCGACCGCACTGCCCGTCCCCGCGCTGGCCGTCCAGCTCGAGCCGCCGGTGCCGCCCACCGACCCCCCACCGGACGCGGTGGCGCCCGACCCGGAGGAGGCCGCGCGCCTCCAGGCCGAGCGTGAGGAAGCCGCCCGCCAGGAGGCGCTCCTCCGGGAGGAGGAGCGCAGGACGCGGCTCGCCCAGGCGCTCGACGCCGCGCGGGCGGAGCTGTCCGCGTCGGAGGCCGGCCTCGTGTCCGCCCTGGGCAGGGCGAACCGGGCCCGCGGTGACCTCGTCGTCGCCCGCTACGACCTCGAGGACGCCCGCAAGCGCCTCGCCGACACGGAGGCCCGGATCCGCCGTGCCGAGCGCGAGCTGCGGCGGTCGACGGCGCGGCTCGAGGGCATACGGGAGGATCTCGCCGCCGAGGCGGTCGCCGCCTACCAGGCCGGCAGCACGAGCCAGACACCGGCCATGGTGGCCCTCGAGGCGGTCGTCCGTTCGCGCAACCCCCGCCAGTTCGTAGCCGGTCTCGGGTACCTCAACGCCATGCTCGGCGCGCGGGTGAGCCAGTTCGAGGAGGCGCAGGAGACCGTCGACCGCCTGACGGAGGGCGCCAAAGCCCGCGAGGTGGCGCGCCAGCGCGCCGAGGAGGCCCTCGCCCTCGCCGAGGAGACGCATACCGCCGCGGCGTCGGAGGCACCCCGAGAGGAGGGGCGGCTCGCGGCCGCGCTCGCCGCGCACCTCGAGCGCGTCGGGGAGCTCGTCGGCTTCGCGAGCGCGCAACGAGCCACCGCCGAGGCGACCGACGCGGGCACGGTCACCGCGGACAACGTGCAGCTCGCCTCGCGCATCGCGGAGGTGGCGCGCCAGTCCGCCACGACCGCGGAGCGCCTGCGCACCGGCTCCGACCGCATCGCCGCCGGCAAGGACGGTCTGCCGCCCTGGCGGGAGTTCCGCTGCCCGGTCGACGGCACCGTCCAGTTCGTGAACGACTGGGGGTTCCCGCGGACCGGGAGCCGCAGCCACGAGGGCACCGACGTGTTCGCCGAGCGCGGCACCCCCATCGTCGCCATGGCGGACGGCGTCGTGCAGCGGGTGTCCCGCCAGGACGTCGGACTCGGGGGGCTGTCGGTCACCTACGTCGTCGACGGGCACCGCATCTACAACGCCCACCTCGACACCGTCAGCGACGGCCTCGAGGTGGGCGACGAGGTCAGGGCCGGCCAGCGGATCGGCACCGTCGGCACCTCGGGCAACGCGCGCGGCACCCCGCCACACAACCACGTCGGCATGTACACGGCCGACGACGCGCCCATGAACCCCTACCCGATCCTCCGGCGGGCCTGCCGCTGAGTCGCGTGCCGGCGGGGGGCCGATCTGCGGCTTCTGGGCGGGCGGTCTAGCATCCGCTGTCGGAAACGGACGGCGAGGAGTGACTCGTGGCACGGGTGATGGCGGTCGACGACGACCACGTGATCCGCGGGTTGCTCGAGGTGAATCTCGAGATGGAGGGTCACGAGGTGGTCACCGCCGTCGACGGTGAGGACGCGCTCGCCAAGGTCCGCGCCGACCCTCCCGACCTCATCCTGCTCGACGTCATGATGCCGAACGTCAACGGCTGGCAGGTGGCCGAGGAGCTCAAGAGCGACGAGGCCACACGCGACATCCCCATCATCTTCCTGTCCGCGCGGGCCATGGACGCCGACCTGCGCAAGGGCGCGAGCCTCGGGGTGGAATCCTACGTGACGAAGCCCTTCGACCCGATCGACCTCATGGAGCTCATCAGCCGGCTGCTCGAGGCCCGCGGTGGGCGGTGACGGCCCCGCACCGCCGACGGCTTCGGCGGTGACCGCGGCGGACGGGCTCGCCGACCTCGTGCGCAACGCGCTGACGGCGGCGGGCCTGCCCCCGGCCGACCCCACGTTCGAGCGTCCCCGCCAGCGCGCGCACGGCGACTGGGCGACGAACGTGGCGCTCAGGCTGGCAAAGCCCGTCGGCCGCCCGCCGCGCGAGATCGCCCAGGCCATCGTCGACCACCTCGAGCTGCCCGCCGACGTCGCGGCGGCCGAGGTAGCCGGTCCGGGGTTCGTCAACTTCCGGCTGTCGCACGCCGCGCTCGAGGAGGTGGTCCGCTCGGCCGTCGCCGCGGGGCACGCGTGGGGGCGGCGGCCCGCCGAGGTTCCGCCACGACGGGTCAACGTCGAGTTCGTAAGCGCCAACCCCACCGGACCGCTGCACGTCGGGCACGGCCGCCAGGCAGCGCTCGGCGACGCCCTCGCCGCGCTGCTCGAGGCCACCGGCCTGGCGGTCACCCGGGAGTTCTACTTCAACGACGCCGGCGGCCAGATGCGGCGGTTCGGTGAGAGCGTGGCCGCCGCAATCCGCGGTGAGGAACCCCCCGAGGACGGCTACCACGGCGCCTACATCGCCGAGCTGGCCCGCGAGCTCGTGGCGTCCGGCGAGAGCGAGGACGTCACCGAAGCCGCGTACGCGCGGATGCTCGAGCGGATCAAGGCGACGCTCGCCGCGCTCGGGGTCCGCTTCGACGTGTACTTCGGGGAGCGGACCCTGCACGAGTCAGGGCGCATCGCCGACGCGATCGAGCGTCTGCGGGCGGCCGGCCACGTCTACGAGGGCGACGGGGCGACGTGGCTGCGCACGACGACGTTCGGCGACGACAAGGACCGCGTGCTCGTCAAGGCCGACGGGGCGATGACCTACTTCGCGGCCGACTGCGCGTACCTCGTCGACAAGCTCGAGCGCGGCTTCGACCAGCTCGTGTACGTGCTCGGCGCTGACCACCACGGCTACGTGGCCCGCCTGCAGGCCATCGCCGCCGCCGCCGGCCTCGAGCCCGGACGTGTCGAGGTCGTGCTCCACCAGTTCGTGAACCTCTACCGCGCCGGTGAGGTCGTGCGCATGAGCAAGCGCACCGGCGACATCATCACCTTCGACGAGCTCATCGAGGAGGTGGGTGGCGACGCCGCCCGGTACACCTTCCTCCGCTACTCCTCCGACGTCACCATCGACTTTGACATCGCCGCGGTCGTCCGCCAGGACCGCGAGAACCCCGTCTACTACGTCCAGTACTCCCACGCGCGCATCGCCGGCATCATGCGGACCGCCACCGCCCGCGGGGTCGTGCCCGGCGACGTCGCCGACGCGGCGCTCGACCGGCTCACGCACGAGGCGGAGGTGGAGCTCGTCCGCCGGATCGGCGCCTATCCGGAGACCGTGGCCTACGCCGCGGAGCAGCGCGCGCCCCACCGCATCGCCCACTACGCCGAGGACCTCGCCGAGGGCTTCCACCGCTTCTACACCCAGTGCCAGGTGGTCGGCGACGATCCGGAGCTCACACGGGCCCGCTACTGGCTGTGCGTGGCGGCCCGCCAGACGCTCGTCAACGCGCTCGACCTGCTCGGCGTGAGCGCCCCGGAACGGATGTGACCGGCGTCTGGCCGCGCACGGCCGCGTTCGCGGACGGGCGCCTCGCGCGCCTCGGCGGCGTGGACGTCGACGCGCTCGCCCGGGAGCACGGGACGCCGCTGTACGTCCTCGACCACGCAGAGCTCGTCGGGCGCATGCGCGCGTACCGGGATGCGTTCGGAGACGACGTCGCGGTCACCTACGCCGGCAAGGCGCTCTGCGTCGTCGGCGTGCTCCAGATCGCCGCCCGGGAGGGCCTGCACCTGGATGTGGCCAGCGGCGGCGAGCTCCACACCGCCGCCCGTGCGGGTTTCCCGATGGAGCGGGTGCTCCTGCACGGCAACAACAAGTCGGAGGCCGAGCTCGCCCAGGCCGCCACGCTCGGGGTCGGGCGGGTCGTCGCCGACAGCTTCTCCGAGCTCGAGCGGCTCTCCGCGCTGGGGGAGCGGCTCCGCCACGACTACGCCGTGCTCCTGCGCATCACGCCCGGCGTGACCGCCGTCACCCACGACTTCATCCGCACCGGCGACGACGACTCGAAGTTCGGCTTCACCCTGTCCGCCGGCCTCGCCCACGCCGCGGTCGAGCGTGCGCTCGCCCTGCCCCGGATCGACGTGCGGGGGTTGCACTGCCACGTGGGCAGCCAGGTCACCGCCGCTGAGGTCTTCAGCGCCGCGGCGGTGCTGCTCGTCGGCCTGCTCGACGACGTGCGCACCCGCCACTGCACCGTGCTCGGGGAGCTCAACGTCGGCGGCGGGCTCGGCATCGCCTACGCCGAGGGCGACGATGCCCTCGACGTGCGCGACTACGCGCGGGCCCTGCGCGAGGCGGTCAGCCGGGAGTGCAGCCGCCGGGGGCTGGGCGAGCCGCGGCTGGCCGTCGAGCCCGGCCGGTCGATCGTGGGCCCGGCAGGCGTCACCCTCTACACCGTCGGCACGGTCAAGGAGGTGCCCGGGGTGCGCACCTACGTGAGCGTCGATGGCGGCATGAGCGACAACCCGCGCCCCGCCCTGTACGGCGCCCGCTACACGTTCGCGCCCGCCGGCCGCCAGGCCGGCGCCCCCGCGCCCTCGCGCGTGACCGTCGTCGGCAAGCACTGCGAGTCCGGCGACGTCCTCGGCCGCGACGTCGAGCTCGGCCCGGGGATCGCCGAGGGCGAGCTGCTCGCGGTCGCCGCCACGGGCGGCTACGCCCATTCCATGTCGAGCAACTACAACCGCCTGCCGCGCCCCGCGATGGTGCTCGTCGCCGACGGTGAGGCGCGGGTGCTCGTCCGTCGTGAGACCCTCGACGACGTCGTGGCCCGCGACGCGCCGCTCGAGCCGTGAGGAGCGCGCCCTACACTTCCTGACCAGGACGCACAGGGGTGTGAGGCGACAACATGGAAACGGAAGTGGACGAGCCGCGGCGGCGGACGCTCACCGTCGGCCTGCTCGGCTGCGGCATCGTCGGGTCGGGGGTGGTGCACCTGCTCCGCGAGCACGCCGACGAGATCGCCGGCCGGCTCGGCGCCCGCCTCCAGGTCGGCCCCGTCGCCGTGCGTACCCTCTCCCGCAACCGCGAGGTCGCCGACCTGCGCCTGACGACCGACCCGCACGAGGTGACGGCCAACGCCGACGTTGACATCGTCGTCGAGGTCATGGGCGGCATCGAGCCCGCCCGGGGACTCATCACCGAGGCGCTCGAGGGCGGCAAGAGCGTCGTCACCGCGAACAAGGAGCTCGTGGCCACCCTCGGCGCGGAGCTCATCGCGCTGGCCGACGCGCGGGGCGCGCGGCTCGAGTACGAGGCCGCCGTCGCCGGGGGCATCCCGATCATCAAGCCGCTTCGTGAGTCGCTCGCCGGCGACCGGGTGCGCCGGGTGCTCGGGATACTCAACGGCACGACGAACTACATCCTCACGAAGATGACCGAGGAGGGCGCGTCGTTCGCCGAAGCTCTCGGCGAGGCGCAGCGCCTCGGGTACGCAGAACGGGACCCGACCGCCGACATCGAGGGGTTCGACGCGGCGGCGAAGACCGCGATCCTCGCCTCCCTGGCCTTCGACGCCCGGATCGTCGCGGGCGACGTCTACCGGGAGGGCATAACCGGCGTCACCGCGACCGACATCGCCCACGCCGAGCGCATGGGCTACGTCATCAAGCTGCTCGGCATCGCGGAGGAGACCGACGGGCGGGTGGGCGTGCGGGTGCATCCCGCCCTCATTCCCGACCACCACCCCCTCGCGAGCGTGCGCGAGTCGTTCAACGCCGTCTTCGTCGAGGGGGAGGCGGTCGGCGACCTCATGTTCTACGGGCGCGGCGCCGGGTCGCTTCCGACGGCCAGCGCCGTCGTCGGCGACATCATCACCGTCGCGCGCGCGGTCCTGTCCGGCGAGCGCCCCGCGAACGGCAGCCTCCTCGCCGACAAGCCCCTGCGGTCCTTCGATGAGAACACCGTCCAGTTCTTCATCCTCCTCGACGTCCTCGACGAGTCGGGCGTCCTGGCCGCGATCGCCGCGACCTTCGGCGAGCACGACGTGTCGATCAGGAGCGTGTGGCAGGAGGGTGCGGGCGACACCGCCCAGCTGCTGCTCATCACCCACGCCGCCAAGGAGCGCGACGTGCAGGCCACCCTCCACGCGCTGCGCGGGCTTGCGGTCGTGCGCGACGTGGCGAGCGTCATCCGGGTCGAGGGCGGGGAGGCGTAGCGCGAGCCCCCGCGCGCGGCTCCGGTGCAGCATTTCATCAATTTTGATGATGCACCCGGACGCGTTCTGGCCCATGCTGCGTCCAGAGCAAAGGTACGAGGTCTGGCTGGAGAGTCCGACGGTCGCACCGCCCGTGTCAGGGCGCGGGCGCGGCCGGCGGTGGGGGGCTCCTCCGGCTGACCCCGTCACACGCTCCCGGCGGGAATCGGCGGCGCCTCGCACGTCAGCGAGGCGCCGCCGCCCATTTTCCCCTCGGGCCGGGGCGGGCCGGCGGCTGCGTACACTGCACCGGCCATGACCGGTGCCCTCGACCGCAGTGAGACGCCGGCGTCACCGCTCGCGGGCGGGCGCCAGTGGCGGGGCGTCATCGAGGAGTACGCCGACCGCCTGCCGCTCGGCGGCACGCCGGCGGTGACCCTGCGCGAGGGAGGGACCCCCCTGATCGCGTCGGCCGACCTCTCGGGGGCGACCGGCTGCGAGGTGTGGCTGAAGTTCGAGGGCGCCAACCCGACCGGCTCCTTCAAGGACCGGGGTATGACCGTGGCGATCTCGGCTGCCGTCGCCGCCGGCGCGAAGGCGGTGATCTGCGCCTCGACCGGCAACACCTCCGCCTCCGCGGCCGCCTACGCGGGCAAGGCGGGCCTCGTCTGTGGCGTGCTCGTCCCGATGGGCAAGATCGCGCTCGGCAAGCTCGCGCAGGCGCTCATCCACGGGGCCCGGGTCATCCAGGTAGACGGCAACTTCGACGCCGCGCTCGACATCTGCCGGATCCTCGACGAGAAGTACCCCGTCGACCTCGTGAACTCCGTCAACCCGCTGCGCATCGAAGGGCAGAAAACCGGCGCGTTCGAGGTGTGCGACTTCCTCGGGCGGGCACCCGACGTCCACGTCATGCCGGTCGGCAACGCGGGCAACATCACCGCCTACTGGCGGGGGTACCGCGAGTACCACGCCGACGGGCTCGTCGACCGCCTGCCGGTCATGCGGGGGTTCCAGGCAGCCGGCGCCGCCCCGATCGTGCGGGGGACGGTCGTCGAGCAGCCGACGACGATCGCCACCGCCATCCGCATCGGCAACCCCGCCTCGTGGGAGCAGGCGGTCGCCGCCGCCGACGAGTCCGGCGGGTCGATCCGTGCGGTCACCGACCGGGAGATCCTCCGCGCCTACCGCCGCGTCGCCCGCGAGGGGGTCTTCTGCGAGATGGCGTCGGCCGCGAGCGTCGCCGGCCTGCTCCAGCTCGCCGAGGGCGGGCACCTCGCGGCGGGGCAGACGGTCGTGTGCGTGCTCACCGGCCACGGCCTCAAGGAGCCCGACTGGGCCATCTCCGGCGCGGCGGTTCCCCCGGTCATCCCACCCGACGTCGACGCCGCCGCCGAGCTTCTCGGCCTCGGCACGTGAGCGGGGCGCGTCCCCCGGTGACCACGGTGACCGACGCCCTGACCGTGCGGGTGCCCGCCACGAGCGCGAACCTCGGCCCCGGGTTCGACGCCCTCGCCGTCGCCCTCGACGTGCACATGACCGCGTCGGTCGCCGAGCGCGACCGCTGCCGCGTCCACGTCGACGGCTGCGGCGTCGACGAGCTGCCCGACGACGAGGGCAACCTCGTGTGGCGCGCGTTCGCGGCGTACTGCGGCTGGGCCGGCGTGCCGGTGCCCGACGTCAGCCTGCGCGCGTCGAGCGACATCCCGCTCGAGCGCGGCATGGGCTCGTCGTCGGCGGCGGCGGTGGCCGGGGCGGCGCTCGCCCGCGCCCTCGTCGCGGGTACGCCCGGCGCTCGCCGGGCCGACGACGCCGAGCTCGTCCGCCTCGTCGCCCCCTTCGAGGGGCACGCCGACAACGCGGCGGCGGCGGTGCTCGGCGGCCTCGTCGTCTGCACGAACGGGCGCGTGCTGCGGCTCGAGCCGAGCGCGGCCCTGCGCCCGGTCCTCTGCATCCCCGAGCAGCGCCTGGCGACCTCCCTCGCCCGTGGTCTCCTGCCCGATGTCGTGGCCCACGCCGACGCTGCGGCCAACGGCGCGCGCGCAGCGGTGGTCCTCGCGGGGCTTGCGGGGGCGGTCGCGTGGGACCCCGCGGCGATGCACGACGTGCTCCACGAACCCGCGCGGTTCGCGGCAATGCCCGACAGCGGCCGGCTCGTGGGGACGCTGCGGGAGGCCGGCGTCGCCGCATGCCTGTCCGGCGCCGGTCCCGCCGTGCTCGCGGTCGTGGCCTCCGGCGACCCGGGGGTCCTCGCGCGCATCCGCGCCGCGGCGGGCCACGGGTGGCGGGTGCGCCCGTCGCGCTGGGACCGGTCCGGCGCCGCGGTCCACCGGCGCGCCGCGGTCGGCTGCGAGGACGCGACGCGCTGAGGCCGCGGGGGTGGCGGACACGTTCGGATAAGGTGGCGGTCACGTCACGCATGCCGAGGGAGACCATGGTCACCATCGCCCACATCTCCGACCCGCACGTCGGATCCCCCCATTTCGTGCCGAACCTCCTCGACCGCATGCTCACGGAGATCGACGAGCTCGCCCCGGACGTCGTCCTCTGCACGGGTGACATCACCGACAACGGCCTGGCCGGCGAGTACAAGGCCGCGGTCGGCTACTTCAGCCAGATCCGCCAGCCCCTGTTCATGGTCCCCGGCAACCACGACAGCCGCAATGTCGGCTACGTACACTTCGAGCGGGCGTGGGGCCCGCGCTACTGGGTCCACGACGTCGGGCCGGTCCGCATCGTCGGGGCCGACTCCTCCGAGCCCGACCTCAACGAGGGCAAGCTCGGCCGCGAGCACTACGCGTGGCTGCGCGAGTCCTTCGACTGCCCCGCGGAGCTGAAGATCTTCGCCGTGCACCACCACCTCATCCCGCTGCCCGGCACGGGCCGCGAGCGCAGCACGATGCAGGACGCCGGCGACGTGCTCGAGCTGCTCCTCGGCGCGGGCGTGCAGCTCGTCCTCAACGGCCACAAGCACGTGCCCCACGTCTGGCGCCTGGAGCACCTCTACATCGCCAACGCGGGAACCTGCTCGAGCCTGAAGCTCCGCGGCGACGGGAAGCCGTCCTACGCGATCGTCGAGTACAGCCAGGGGCAGGTGCGCATCCACCGCAAGGCACCCTTCGGCGAGGCCGCCCTCATCGCCCACTGGAACCCCCGCACCGGCGAGCAGTACCGCCGGGAGTTCGAGCCGCTCTTCTCGGCACCCTTCCCGCCCGACTCCGCCGACGTGACGACACCCGCGGCGGAGCCGGCCTGACCCCCCTCCGGGGCCGCGTCCCCGCCTGAGCGCGTGAACCGCACCGACCGCACCGCCGTGGTGCTCGTCGACGGAGAGCACTACCCCCCGGTCGTGCGCGCCGCCCTCGCCGACCTCGCCGCGCGGGGGACTCGGGCGGTCGCGGCGTTGATGCTTGGCGGCACGGAGAAGGTCGCGGGGCACGGGGCCGCCGTCGACCTCGGCGTGCCGACCGAATGGGTCGGCCGGCCCGCGGACGTGCAGGCCGCCGCCGAGGCGCTCGGCGTGCTGCTCGAGCGGGTGCGCCCCGACGTCGTCGTCGACCTGTCCGACGAGCCGGTCGTCGACGCGCGGCGGCGGCTGCGCCTCGCGAGCCACGCGCTCCTTGCCGGCGTGCCCTTCGAGGGTCCGGACTTCCGGCTCACGCCGCCCCCGCGGCCACGCCTCGCCAGGCGCCCCTCGGTCGCGGTCGTCGGGACGGGCAAGCGCACCGGCAAGACCGCGCTCACCGGCGAGGTCGTGCGCCAATTCACGGCGGCGGGGCGCACCCCCGTCGTGGTGGCCATGGGGCGGGGCGGCCCGCCCGAGCCCGTGGTGATCCGCGCCGGCGACGACGTCGGGCCCGAGCGCCTGCTCGCGATCGCCGACGGGGGAGCGCACGCATCGAGCGACTTCTACGAGGACGCGGCAACGACGGGGGTAGCGACCGTCGGCGCGCGTCGCTGCGGTGGCGGTCTCGCCGGTGCGGTCGGCTTCTCCAACGTCGCCGACGCCATCCGGGCGGCGGAGGAGCTGCCCGGCGACCTGACCGTCCTCGAGGGCAGCGGCGCGGCGCTCCCCCCCGCGCACGCCGACGCGACCGTCCTCGTCGTCGCGGCGGACGCGGATCCGGAGCTGCTCGGGGGCTACCTCGGTCCTTACCGTCTGTTGCTGGCGGACCTTGTAGTCGTTACAATGGCCGAACCGCCGAGGTCCTCCCCGCACCAGGTGGAGGCAGTCCTCGAGGTCCTCCGAACCTTCTCGCGACTGAGCCCTGTTGTGCGAACGGTCTTCCGTCCTGTCCCTCTCGGGCCGGTGACCGGGACACGAGTGTTCTTCGCGACGACCGCACCTGAAGCTGTCACCACCGGACTTGCTCCCTACCTGCAGGACCGGTACGGCTGCGAGGTGGTCGCAACCAGCAGCCACCTCGCCGATCGTGAGGCACTGCGAGCCGATCTTCGGGCGGCGCCCGGGTTCGAGGTCCTCCTCGTGGAGCTGAAGGCCGCGGCGGTGGACGTCGCGGTGCGCACCGCCACTGCAGAGGGGGCTCGCGTGGTTTTCTGTGACAACCGCCCGGTCGCCGTCGACGAAGAGCGCGACGGCAGGCTCGACGTGGCGCTCCGAAACCTGGCCCGCCTCGCGGACGAGCGGTTCACCACCGACTGACGCTCCAGAAGGGTCGATCGGGACAGCCGAGTGAGAGACATCCAGGAGAGGACAGCAGAGCGGCCCCCGAGCCAGAACCGTCACGTGACGATCCGCGACGGCAAGGCGGGGCTGCCGTACTCGAAGGGCCTCATGGCGACGTCGGTCATGGCTGCAGGGCTGCCGCCCTTCCGCGCCTTCCACGTGGCGGAGATCATCGAGCAGCGCCTGCACGCCGAAGGGCGCTCCGACGTGTCGACCGCCGAGCTGCGCGACCTCGCGGCGGGCGTGCTCGAGGAGGAGGTCGGACCCCGCTACGCGGACAACTACCGGCTGTGGCAGCGGGCGCAGGACCGCCCGGCGCCGCTCATCGTCCTGATCGGCGGCACGACGGGGGTGGGCAAGTCGACGATCGCGACGACCGTGGCCGGACGCCTCGGCATCGTCCGCATCGTGTCCACCGACGCCATCCGTGAGGTCATGCGCGGCATCTTCACCCGCGAGATGATGCCCAGCCTGCACTCCTCCTCCTTCGACGTCGGCCGGGTGCTGCCCGACCTGCCGGGCAGCGTCGACCCCGTCATCGCGGGTTTCCGCCAGCAGGTGCAGGCGGTTTCGGTGGGGGTCAGCCAGGTCATCCGCCGGGCCGTCCTCGAGGGCACCGACCTCATCGTCGAGGGCGCCCACCTCGTCCCCGGGGCGGTCGCGGTGCCCGCCAAGGAGGAGGCCGTCATCGCCCCCATGGTGATCACGGTCGACGACGAGCAGATCCACCGCAGCCACTTCGTCGCGCGCGGCCAGGACGCACGCAGCCGCGCGAGCGACGGCAGCGACGCCTCCGGAGGTGGCAACCGCTACCTCGAGCGCCTCGACGCCATCCGCACCGTGCAGGACTACCTTCGCACCCTCGCCCGCGCGCATCGCGTCCCGGTCGTGCACAGCTACAGCCTCGACGCCACAGTGTCGCGCGTGATGGAGCTCATCGTGTCGGCAACCACCGAGTTCCCGAACCCCCGCCCGTCCGTAGCCGAACCCGCCGGAGAGGCCGGCGCCTGACCGAGGCCCGGCCGGACCGATCACCGACAGGAGCCCACCGATGGACCCGAGCGTCCTCGCGACGAAGCCGCTCACGGAGCTGAAGACGATCGCCGCGCAGCTGGACATGCGCGGCTATCAGCGGCTGAAGAAGGCCGACCTCGTCGACGCCATCGTGCGCGCCGCCAACGGTCAGCAACCGCACCTGCCGCCCGCCACCGAAGGCGGCGCGAACGGCTCCTCCCGGCCCGCCGGGCCGGCCGACGCCGTGCTCGGCCCCCGCGACGGTGAAGACGGTGAAGAGGTCCGCCCCCGGGTGCGCACCCGGACACGCGAACGCCACAGCGGCGACGGGCAGGAGCGCGACGGCGAGGACGAGACCCGCGCCGACGCCCCGACAGCCCAGCGCGCAGGCGCCGACACCCCGGCCGCGCCACGCGCAGGCGCCGAAGCCACGCAGGTCGCCCCCGAGCGACAGGACGAAGTCGGCGACCCCGACGGGTCGGGTTCGGACACCGACGACCGTGACGGTGAGGGCGGTCGCCACGGCGACGGCGCGAACAGGCGGCGGCGCAGCCGCCGCGAACGCCGGCGCGGCAAGGGCGCCGGTCACGCGGCAGGCCCGCCGCAGTCAAAGGGACGCCCCGACGAGCCGGGCGCCGGCGAGGCCGGCGAGGTGCGCGCGGGCGTGCTCGACATCCTGCCCGAGGGCTACGGGTTCCTGCGCACGAGCGGCTACCTCGCAGGCGACACCGACGTCTACGTCTCCCAGAGCCAGATCCGCCGGCACGGGCTGCGGCGCGGCGACGTCGTCGAGGGACCGATCCGCCAGCAGAAGTCGAGCGACAAGGTCCCGGGCCTCCACCACGTCATGAAGGTCAACGGCGTGGAGCCCGACGAGAACGGCAACCTCCCCCACCGCCCCGACTTCAAGGACATGACGCCGCTCTTCCCCGACGAGCGGCTGCGCCTCGAAACGCCCGACGGGCCGATCTCCATGCGCATCGTCGACCTCATGTCGCCGATCGGCAAGGGCCAGCGCGGTCTCGTCGTGTCCCCGCCGAAGGCCGGCAAGACGACCATCCTCAAGGAGCTCGGGCAGGCCATCGCCTACAACAACCCCGAGTGCCACGTCATGGTCGTGCTCGTCGACGAGCGCCCCGAGGAGGTCACCGACATGCAGCGGTCGGTGCCCGGGGAGATCGTCGCCTCGACGTTCGACCGACCGGCGGACGACCACACCTCCATCGCCGAGCTCGCCATCGAGCGGGCGAAGCGCCTCGTCGAGGCCGGCAGGGACGTCGTCATCCTGCTCGACTCGATCACGCGCCTGTCGCGCGCCTACAACCTCGCCGCGCCCGCGTCGGGCCGCATCATGTCCGGCGGCGTGGACTCCACCGCGCTCTATCCGCCGAAGCGCTTCTTCGGCGCTGCGCGCAACATCGAGGGCGGCGGCTCGCTCACGATCATCGCCACGGCGCTGATCGAGACCGGGTCGAAGATGGACGAGGTCATCTTCGAGGAGTTCAAGGGCACGGGGAACATGGAGCTGCGGCTCGACCGGCGCCTCGAGCAGAAGCGCATCTTCCCGGCGATCGACATCGAGGCGAGCGGCACCCGCAAGGAGGAGCTCCTGCTCGACAAGGAGGAGCTCATGATCATCTGGAAGCTCCGGCGCGTCCTCCACGCGCTCGACGGCCCGGCCGCCCTGGAGCTGCTCATCGACAAGATGCGCTCCACGCGGAGCAACAACAAGTTCCTTCTGCAGATCCAGCAGTCCAACCTGCAGAGCTGACACGCCCTGATCGCGGCGCGCCGACGCCGGGGCGGCCGCTGCTACCATCGGCGTTCGACCTCTTCCAGGAGCCACACGACCATGAAGTCCGAGATCCACCCCGACTACGTGCTCGCCACGGTCCGCTGCTCGTGCGGCAACGAGTTCACGACCCGCGCGACGCAGGACGAGATCCGCGTCGAGCTCTGCAACGAGTGCCACCCCTTCTACACGGGCAAGCAGAAGCTCGTGGACACCGGGGGACGCGTGGAGCGCTACAAGCAGCGCTACGCCAAGTCGCTCGAGAAGCAGGCCGGAGCCAACCAGGCCGACACCGGCAAGCGGGCCTGACGCCGACGTGGGGCAGGACACGGACCGGGCGACGCGCGCCCACTCGCCGCACTACTACGGTGGCCAAGCGGTCATCGAGGGCGTCATGATGCGCGGCCAGGACAACTGGGCGGTCGCGGTGCGCAGGCCGGGCGGTGAGATCTACCTCGAGCGCCACCCGGTCAGCGACTTCCCCAAGCGCCACCCGCTGTTCCGCAAGCCGATGTTCCGGGGCATGTACGGGCTCGTCGACGCCCTGACCATCGGCACCCGCGCGCTCACCATCTCGGCGAACCAGTCCGTGGAGCAGGAGGAGCAGCTGTCGGGCAGGGCGATGGGCGGCAGCCTCGCCCTCGCGCTGCTGCTGTTCATCGGCGTCTTCATCATCCTGCCGAACGTGGGCCTCGCGACGCTGCGCGACGTGTTCGGCTCCGAGTGGGTCTACCACGTCGTGGAGAGCGTCGCCCGGGTGGCGATCTTCCTCGGCTACCTCTGGGCGATCTCGCTGCTCGCCGACATCAAGCGGGTGTTCGCCTACCACGGTGCCGAGCACAAGACCATCGCCGCGTGGGAGCACGGGGAGCGGCTCGAACCCCGCGCGGTCGACCAGTACACGACCCTGCACGTGCGCTGCGGGACGAACTTTCTGCTCATGGTGATGCTCATCGCCATGGTGGTCTACACGCTCGCGGGCGCGCTCGTGCCACCGGCCGAGGCCACCGGCTGGCTCGGCTACGCGACCTACCAGATCGTGCTGCGCGTCGTGCTGCTTCCGGTGGTGGCCGGCCTCGCCTACGAGGCGCTGCGGCTCGGGGCCGGCCGGGACAACCTCCTCGTCCGGGCGATGATGAAGCCGGGGCTGTGGCTCCAGATGATCACGACGAAGCCGCCGGACGACGACCAGATCGAGGTCGCGATCCGTGCCTTCGAGGCCGTCGTGCCAAGCGCGCAGCTCGAGGGGCGCACCTACGGTGGGCTCACCTCGCCCGTCGTGTGGGGGCCCGACGACGCGCAGCCGAACGCCTACGGTCTGCCCGCCGACGTCACGGGCGCGCCGATCGCACCCGAGGAGCCCCACTCCGGGGGATAGCGGTGGGTGAGCACCGGCGGGCCACGGCGCGAGACCGACGCCCGCCGCTCTCGCCGCCCCGAGCTGGAGCATTCCTGTGACCGCAACGACCGGCCTCGACCGCCGCCTCGACGACATCGAGCGCACCTACAGCGAGCTCACCGCCGCGCTCGCCGATCCGCAGGTGCTCGCCGACTCCGGCCGCTACGCCCAGACCGCGAAGCGCCACGCCGAGCTCGCGGAGATCGTCGAGGTGTCCGCGGCCTACCGGCAGGCACGCGACGACGCCGCCGCCGCGCGCGAGCTCGCGCGCGAGTCGGGGACCGAGGACCGCCAGCTGTTTCGCGCGGAGGCCGAGGAGAACGAGACCCGCGCCGAGCGGCTCGCCGACCGCCTGCGCCTGCTGCTCGTGCCCCGCGACCCACTCGACGACAAGAACGTCATCGTCGAGATCCGGGCGGGCGCGGGAGGCGACGAGGCGGGGCTGTTCGCCGGCGAGCTCTACCGGATGTACGCCCGCTACGCCGACCGGCGGGGCTGGAAGGTCGAGGAACTGTCGAGCTCCCCGCAGGGCGTCGGCGGCTTCAAGGAGGTCATCTTCGAGGTGCGCGGCACCGGCGCCTACTCGCGCCTCAAGCACGAGTCGGGCGTCCACCGGGTCCAGCGCGTCCCCGTGACCGAGTCGGGGGGGCGCATCCACACGTCCACGGCGTCGGTGGCCGTCATGCCCGAGGCGGAGGAGGTCGACGTGACGATCGACCCGAAGGACCTCGACATCGACGTGTACCGCTCGTCGGGTCCCGGCGGGCAGTCGGTGAACACGACCGACTCGGCGGTGCGTATCACGCACCTGCCGACCGGGCTCGTGGTGAGCTGCCAGGACGAGAAGTCCCAGCTGCAGAACAAGGAGAAGGCGCTGCGCATCCTCCGCGCGCGGCTGCTCCAGGCCGAGCAGGAGCGGGCCGCCCGCGAGCGCGCCGACGCCCGCGCCGCCCAGATCGGCACGGGGGACCGCTCCGAGAAGATCCGCACGTACAACTTCCCGCAGAGCCGCGTCACCGACCACCGCATCGGGCTGACCGTCCACAACCTCACCGACGTGCTCGACGGTGACCTCGGCGCCGTCGTCGACGCGCTCGCCGAGGAGGAGCAGCGCCGCCGGCTCGCCGTGCTGTCCGAGGGCCGCTGACGGTGACCGGCGTCCCGCTCGCCGACGGGGGCGCACCGGTCGTCGGCGCGATGCGGCACGTCCTCACCGACCGCCTGGCGGCCGCGGGGGTGCCGACGCCCGCGGTGGACGCGGAGTGGCTCCTTCGCCACGTCACCGGGTGGTCGCGCGCGGAGCTCCGGGCACGCGCGGGCGCGGTCCTCGGCGCCGACGAGCTCAGCCGGCTGGAGGAGCTCGGCGGTCGCCGGGCCGCCCGCGAGCCCCTCCAGCTCGTCCTCGGCTCGGTCGGCTTCCGCCACCTCGAGCTCGAGGTCCGCCCGGGGGTGTTCATCCCCCGACCCGAGACCGAGGTGCTCGCCGGGGAGGCCCTCGCCCGCCTGCCCGCCGGCGGCGTGGCCGTCGAGCCGTGCACCGGCAGCGGCGCGGTGGCGTGCGCGGTCGCTGCCGAGGCCGATCCGGGGCTGGTGGTGGCGACGGACGTGTCACCCGCGGCGGTCGCCCTCGCCCGCGACAACGCCGCACGCTGCGGGGTGGAGGTGACGGTGGCGTGCGGCGACCTGCTCGACCCCGTCGACCCCGTCCTGCGCGGCCGCGTCGACGTGCTCGTCGCGAACCCGCCCTACGTCGCCGCCGACGAGCTCGACGGCCTCGAGCCCGAGGTGGTCGCATGGGACCCCCCCGCGGCGCTCGTCGCGGGCCCGACCGGCCACGAGGCCAGCGACCGCCTCCTCGCCGCGGCGACCCGCTGGCTCGTCCCCGGGGGCTGGCTGCTGCTCGAGGTCGCCGAGACCCGCGCGGCTGCGACGGCGGGGCGCGCCTCGGCCGCCGGGCTGACCGACGTGGCCGTGGTCGCCGACCTCGCCGGTCGTGAGCGGATCGTCGTGGCCCGCCGCGCCTGAGCGAACCCGCCACGGCCGGCACGGTGTGCCATGGCGCCGGGCGCGATCGCCGGCGTTCCCGCCGGCCGGTTCCCCGCCTCGGGGGCCGGCGCGGGGCCCGCTAGCATCCCGCGCGTGAGCGACATCGTGGCCCTCGACGACGCGGACGAGGCCCACACCCGTGCCGTGGGGGCCCTGCGCGCCGGCGACCTCGTGGTGGTCCCCACGGACACGGTGTACGGGGTGGTGGCCGACGCGTTCTCCCGGCCGGCGACGGGGCGGCTGCACGCCCTGAAGCGCCGAGGTCCTGACGTGCCCCTGCCGGTCGTCGTCCGCAGCCCCCGTCAGGTGTCGGGTCTCGTCGAGCACGTGCCCGAGGCGGCGGAGCGGCTCATGGCGTCGTACTGGCCGGGGCCGGTGACCCTCGTGCTCCCCGCCGCCCCGGGGATGACCTGGGACCTCGGCGACACCCGTGGCAGCGTCAGTCTGCGCATGCCCGCCGCCGACTTCCTCCTCGACCTCGTCGCGGAGATCGGCCCGCTCGCCTGCACGGGCGCCAACCGCCGGGACGTCCCGCTGGCGGCCGACGTGGCGGAGGTGCGCCGGCAGCTCCGCGCCGACGTGGCACTCTACGTCGACGGCGGTCGCCGGGACGGCCCTCCCTCGACCGTGGTCGACGTCACCCGCGACGGCGCCCACGTGCTCCGCCCCGGGGCGATCGCCGAAGCGCACATCAGGCAGGTGGCCGATGGCACCGTCGGGTGGGGGCAGCGCCCCGCACCTGGCGACCTCGACGAACCCTCCACCCACCGACACGACCCGGCTTGACGGAAGGGAACCCCCCGCATGCGTATCGCCATCGGCTCCGACCACGCCGGCTACCCGCTGAAGCGCCACCTCGTGACGGTGCTCGGCGAGCTCGGTCACGACGTCGCCGACCACGGCACGGACTCGACCGAGTCGGTCGACTACCCACCGATCTGCGCCGCGGTGGGGCGCGCGGTGGTCGAGGGGGCCGCCGACCGCGGCATCGTGCTCGGGGGCAGTGGGCAGGGTGAGCAGATCGCCGCGAACAAGGTGCCCGGCGTGCGTGCGGCGCTCTGCCACGACCTCTACACCGCCCGCATGTCGCGCGCCCACAACGACGCGAACGTCCTCGCCATGGGAGGACGCATCGTCGCCGACGGCCTCGCCGAGGAGATCGTCGGCGTGTGGCTCGCCACCGACTTCGAGGGCGGACGCCACCAGCGGCGCATCGACCAGATCCGCGAGATCGAGTCGACGAGCACACGAGAGGAGCGGTCGACATGACCGACTGGAACACCGACCTCGCCACGGCCGACCCCGAGATCGCCCGGGCACTCGCCGACGAGCTCGCCCGCCAGCGCGGCAACCTCCAGCTCATCGCGAGCGAGAACTTCACCTCGCCGGCCGTGCTCGCCGCCCAGGGCAGCGTCCTCACGAACAAGTACGCCGAGGGCTACCCGGGCCGGCGCTACTACGGGGGTTGCGAGTTCGTCGACGTCGCCGAAGCGCTCGCGATCGAGCGGGTGAAGGACCTCTTCGGCGCGGACCACGCGAACGTCCAGCCGCACTCCGGGGCGCAGGCGAACATGGCCGCCTACGTCGCGCTCGGTGTCGAGCCCGGCGACACGATCATGGGCATGTCGCTGGCCCACGGGGGGCACCTCACACACGGCTCGAAGGTGAACTTCACCGGCAGGTGGTTCTCCGTGGTGCCCTACGGCGTCGCCGAGGGCACCGAACTGCTCGACATGGGCGCGGTCGCGGCCCTCGCGCGCGAGCACCGGCCGAAGGTGATCGTCACCGGCTACACCGCCTACCCGCGCGTCATCGACTTCGGGGCGTTCCGCGCCGTCGCCGACGAGGTCGGCGCGAAGCTGCTCGTCGACGCCGCCCACTTCGCGGGCCTCGTCGCCGGGGGCGCGCACCCCTCGCCCGTGCCCTACGCCGACGTCGTGACGTTCACGACCCACAAGACCCTGCGGGGCCCGCGGGGCGGCACCATCCTCTGCGGTGAGGAGTACGCGAAGGCCGTCGACAAGGCCGTGTTCCCGATGCTCCAGGGCGGCCCCCTCATGCACGTCATCGCCGCGAAGGCCGTCGCGTTCAGGGAGGCCAGCCAGCCCGGGTTCAGCGACTACGCCCGCCGGGTGGTCGCCAACGCGCGGGCGCTCGCGCAGGCCCTCGCGGGGGAGGGCTTGCGCATCGTGTCGGGAGGCACCGACATCCACTACCTGCTCGCGGACCTCTCACCCCTCGAGCTCACCGGCGCCGAGGCCGAGGAGCGCTGCGACGCCGCGGGGATCACACTGAACAAGAACGCCATCCCCTACGACCCGCGGCCGCCGATGATCGCCTCCGGTGTGCGCATCGGGACGGCGGCGGTGACCACGCAGGGCATGACGCCGGCCGAGATGGCCGACATCGCCCGGTTCATCGGACGCGTCCTGAAGTCGGAGTCCGAGGCCGCCGACGTCCGTTCGCAGGTCGCCGAGCTCGTCCGGCGCTTCCCCGCCTACCCCGACGGCCCCGCAGACTGAGCGCGGGGGTCCGCCGTGCTGAGCGAGCTCGTCGTCGTCGGGGTGGCGTTCGCGACGGTGGCCGTCGCGACCCCGGGGGCGCGGCGGCTCGCGCTGCGCATCGGGGCGGTGGACCAACCCGACGAGCGCCGCGTCCACACGAAACCCACCCCGAGGCTCGGCGGGCTCGCGCTGTTCCTCGGGGTGCTCGCCGGCCTGGCCGTCGGCTCGCAGCTGCCGGGGTTTAGCCGGGTCTTCGAGGAGACGAGCGAGCCGCAGGCCATCGTGCTCGCCTGCCTCGTCATCGTCGGGGTGGGCCTGCTCGACGACATCCGGGGCATCTCCGCCACGGCGAAGCTCGCGGGCCAGGTCGTCGCCGCGGGTGTGCTCGCACTGTCCGGGGTCAACCTCACCTTCGTCTACGTGCCTCCCGGCAACGTCGTCGCCCTCGGCCCCGACCTCGCCGCGCTCGTCACCATCCTTGCGGTCGTCGCGATGGTCAACGCCGTCAACCTCGTCGACGGCCTCGACGGCCTGGCGCCGGGGATCGTCGCCATCGCCGCGGGGGCGCTGTTCGCCTACGTCCAGCTCTCGGTGGCCGTGACCGACGGGCTGCCGTCGTCGGCGGGGCTCGTCCTCGCCGCCGTGGTCGGGGCGTGCCTTGCCTTCCTGCTCTACAACTTCAACCCGGCCTCGATCTTCATGGGCGACACCGGCGCGATGCTGCTCGGCCTGCTGCTCGCGGCGGCCGGCGTGTCGGCGGTCGGCGGCACCATCCAGCCGAGCCGTGGGGCGTTCGCGGCGTTCTCCATCCCCGTGCTCGTTCCCGCGATCGTCCTCGCAGTCCCCTTCGCCGACACGGTCTGGGCGATCCTCCGCCGGCTGCGCAGCGGCCGGGCGGTGTTCAGCCCCGACAAGCAGCACCTCCACCACCGTCTGGTGGAGATCGGGCACTCCCAGCGGCGCGCGGTCCTCATCATGTACTACTGGTCGGCCCTGCTCGCCTTCGCCGGGGTCGGCGTCAGCCTCCTGCCGCTCCCCGTGGTCGTCGGCGTGCTCACCGCCGGCGTCGTGCTCGCCCTCGCGGCGATGGTCGTCGGGCGCCTCCTGCGGGCCCGACACCGGCGCGCGGGACGTGCCCGCCGGTTTGTGTCTTCTTTCACGAAGTCCCCCCCGCACGCGCCCCAACCTGCCGCTGACCAGCGAAAACGATCCCGTAACCGTCTTTGACACCCTCAGCGGGCGATGCGTAGACTAGCCGCGGTCATGACCTCCTCGGAGCCCTCGCACGTCGGCGTGCCGCCTTCCCCCGAGAACGGGGAGTCACCGAGCGGTCGTGCCACGAGCCATGGTCGGGAGCTCTGGGTCGGCATCGACCAGGCGACGGTCATGTCGCTGGAGCTCTTGTCGGGCATCCTCGTCTGGGGAGGTGCAGGGTGGCTGGTCGACCGGTGGCTCGGCACCGCCCATTGGTTCTTCGGCGTCGGCGTGATGCTCGGCTTCGCCGCGGGTCTCTACCTCGTCTGGCTCCGAACCGATGAGGGACGGCGGTCCGTCCCCCGCCCCGCGACGCGCGCGGCGCGCGCAGGCAAGGAACGAGCGCGTGGAGGTGGCTGAGCGGCTGGCGGCGCCCGACCACCGCCCCGAACAGGCCATGGGCGTCGCCGCGGCGAAGCTGCTCGCGCTGCTCGCCGTGCCGCTCATGGGCGGCTCCTGGCTCGTCGCGGGCAGCGGGGGAGCAGCCGGCGCCGCCGCAGGCGTCCTGCTCGTCGTCGTGCTGTTCGGCGTGACGGGGCTGCTGCTCGCCCCGCTGAAGCGTGTGCACCCCTCGGTCGTCGTCGGCGTGAGCCTCGCCGGCGTGGGGCTGCGGCTCGCCGGCTACGGCGCCGCGCTGGCGGTGCTCGCGAGGTTCGACGGCCTGCACCGCCCGAGCCTCGCCATGGCCACCGCAGTGGCCTTCACGGCGACGCTCGCCTACGAGATTCGCGTCATCTCGACGACGCCCGAATTCTTCTGGGTGCGCGCCGCCCCTCCGACGAGCGCCGCGACAAGGAGCGACCTGTGACGTCCCTCAACGCCATGGTGGCGGCCGTGCCCTACGGCGGCCCCTGGGAGCTGCCGGACATCAGCCACCTGTTCGAGATGCCGACGCTCCCGTGGCTGGACTTCCAGCTGTTCGGCCTCGAGCTCGGGATCAACCGCACCATACTCATCATCTTCCTCACGGTGCTCGTCTCGATGGCCTTCTTCGGCATGGCCCTCGGGTCTCCCCAGGTCGTGCCCGGCAAGCTCCAGGCGACGGCCGAGGCCGCGGTGTCGTTCGTGCGCGACCGGGTGGCCATCGAGATCATCGGCCCCGAGGGGTCGCGCTTCGTCCCGCTGCTCTTCACGATGTTCGTCTTCGTGTTCCTCAACAACCTCGCGAAGATCACCCCCTTCCTCATGCTGCCGCCGACCTCACGGATCGCCATCCCCGGCTTCCTGGCCGTCATCTCCTGGCTCGTGTTCGTGGGTGTCGGAATGAAGGAGCAGGGCCCGATCAGCTACTTCAAGGACATGGCGTTCCCGCCCGGCGTGCCGAAGCCCGTCTACGTCATCCTCGCGCCCATCGAGCTCGTGTCGAACATCATCCTGCGGCCCTTCACGCTGGCCGTCCGTCTGTTCGCCAACATGGTCGCGGGTCACATCCTCGTGGTCATCACCCTCATCACGATCCACGCGTTCCTCGTCCTGGGGCCGGGCCTGCCCGTCGGGCTCTTCGCCCTCGTGGCCTCCCCGCTCGTGTTCGGCTTCGAGCTCCTCATCATCTCCCTGCAGGCGTACATCTTCACGATGCTGACCGCCGTCTACATCTCCTCGTCGCTCCATGCCGCGCACTGAGCGCTGCGAGCGGTGATCTCGCCCGACCGCTGTTGACCGCGGCCAGCACGCCGCAAAAAGGAGCACACTGATGGAACCGATCGGACAGGGTCTCGTCTTCGGCCTGGCAGCCATCGGGCCGGGGATCGGCCTGGGCATCCTCGTCGGCAAGGCCATCGAGGCCATGGCCCGCCAGCCCGAAGCCGCCGGCATGGTGCGCACCACCATGTTCATCGGGATCGCGATCGTGGAGGCTCTGGCGCTGCTCGGCTTCGTTCTCGTGTTCGTCATCGGCGGCTAGCCGCCGCTTACCTCGACAAGGAGCTCGACACCATGAGCGGACCAATTGCGTCGATGGTGCTGGCCGTCGAAGCGGAGGAGCAGGGCGGCGCCGGGCTGCTGCTGCCCGACGTTCCCGAGCTGATCTGGGGCCTCGTAGCGTTCGCGCTGCTCATGGCCTTCATGTCGAAGTTCGTGTTCCCGAAGATGAACGCGATGCTCGACGAGCGCAGCGCGAAGATCCAGGGCCAGATCGAGGAGGCCGAGTCGCAGCGCTCGCAGGCCGAGCAGCTGCGCCGCCAGTACGAGGAGCAGCTGGCCGACGCCCGCAACCAGGGGAACGACATCATCGAGGATGCGCGCAGCCAGGCGGAGCGGGTGCGCGCCGAGGCGCTGCGCAAGGCCGAGGAGGAGGCGGCGCAGATCGTCGCCCGCGCCCGCGACGACGTCGTCGCCGAACGCGGCCGGCTCGTGCAGGACCTGCGCGGGCAGGTGGCCGAGCTCTCGGTCGAGCTGGCCGGCAAGATCGTCCAGCGCGAGCTCGACCCCGCCCAGCACCGCCAGCTCGTCGACCAGTACATCAACGAGCTGTCGGGCCTGAACTAGTGGCACCCGAGCAGCCAGGTGGGAGGGTGGGGTGACCGACGCCACCGACACCACCGACCCGGTCGTCGGCGCCTACGCACGGGCCATCCTCGAGGTGGCCGAGGCCGAGGGGGCGCTGTCGCGCGTCGAGGACGACCTGTACCGCTTCTCCCGTACGGTCGACGGCAACCCGGAGCTGCGCAACCGCCTCGTCGACCCGGGGGTCCCGGTCGGCGCGAAGCTCGAGCTCATCGACGAGCTGCTCGGCGGCCACCCGCAGAGCGCGAGCGCGGTGATGTGGTTGGTCCAGGCCGGCCGGGCCCGCCAGCTCGGCGCGATCGCGGACGCGCTGGCGGCCCGGGCCGCTGCGGCCCGGTCGGCGGTCGTGGCGGAGGTGCGCACCGCGGTGCCGCTGTCGGAGGACCAGCGCCACCAGCTGGCCGAGGCCCTGCGCGGGTCGACGGGTTCGCCCGTCGAGCTGAAAGTCGTCGTGGACCCCAGCGTCGTTGGTGGCATGGTGGTGAAGATGGGCGACACCGTGATCGACGGCAGCGTCGCCCGCCGGCTTGCCGAGCTCCGTGGGCGCCTCACCGGCGCCAGCTGACGAGGAGTCTTTATATGACCGACTTGAGGCTTTCCCCCGAGGACATCACCAGCGTTCTTCGGGCAAAGATCGACGACTACGCGTACCGGCCCGCGCGCGAGCAGGTCGGCGTGGTCACCCAGTCCGGTGACGGCATCGCCCGGGTGTCTGGCCTGCCGGGCACCATGGCGAACGAGCTCCTCGACTTCGGCATCGCCCACGACGGGCGCCGGTTGTACGGCCTCGCCCTCAACCTCGACGAGCACAGCATCGGCGCCGTGCTCCTCGGTGACGCCGCCGAGGTCGAGGAGGGCGACGAGGTCAAGCCGACCGGTCAGGTGCTGTCGGTGCCGATCGGTGACGCCTACCTCGGGCGGGTGGTCGACGCGCTGGGCCGCCCGCTCGACGGCAAGGGCCCGCTGGACGACAGCAAGCTCGACGGCACCCGCGGCCTGGAGGTGCAGGCGCCTGGCGTGATCGACCGCCAGCCGGTGAAGGAACCCCTGCAGACCGGTATCAAGGCCATCGACGCGATGACCCCGATCGGTCGCGGTCAGCGCGAGCTCATCATCGGCGACCGCCAGGTCGGCAAGACCGCGGTCGCCGTCGACACGATCATCAACCAGCGCCAGAACTGGGCGAGCGGTGACCCCAGGCGCCAGGTGAAGTGCATCTACGTCGCCATCGGGCAGAAGGGTTCCACGGTCGCGGAGATAAACGACCGCCTCGAGCAGGCGGGCGCGATGGAATACACCACCATCGTGTCCGCGCCGGCGGCCACGCCTGCGCCGTTCCAGTACATCGCCCCTTACTCCGGCGCAGCCATCGGCTCCTACTGGATGTACCAGGGCCAGCACGCGCTGATCGTCTACGACGACCTGTCCAAGCAGGCCGACTCCTACCGCCAGCTGTCGCTGCTGCTGCGCCGGCCTCCCGGCCGCGAGGCCTACCCCGGCGACGTGTTCTACCTGCACTCGCGCCTGCTCGAGCGTGCCGCGAAGCTGTCCGACGAGCTCGGCGGCGGCTCGATGACGGCCCTGCCGATCATCGAGACCAAGGGCGGCGACGTCTCGGCGTTCATCCCCACCAACGTCATCTCGATCACCGACGGTCAGATCTACCTGGAGACCGACCTGTTCTTCCAGGGCGTGCGCCCCGCCATCAACGTGGGCATCTCGGTGTCCCGCGTGGGCGGCTCCGCGCAGCGCAAGGCGATGAAGAAGGTCTCGGGCACCATGCGCCTGGAGCTCGCGCAGTACCGCGAGCTGGAGGCGTTCGCGCAGTTCGGCTCGGAGCTGGACAAGGCTTCGCAGTCACAGCTCGACCGCGGCGCGCGCATCGTGGAGGTCCTCAAGCAGCCGCAGTTCTCGCCGGTGCCGGTCGAGGAGCAGGTGCTCGTCATCTGGGCCGTGACCAACGCCAAGCTCGACGACATCCCCGTCGTCGACGCCCGCCGCTTCGAGAGCGAGCTCCGCGAGTACGCGCGGGACCGCCACGGCGAGCTCCTCGACGCCTTGCGCGAGGAGGCGCTCAGCGACGAGCGCGTCAGCGAGCTCGAGCAGGTGATCGCCGCCTTCAAGGAGGGCTTCCGGCCCTCGAAGGTCGCTGAGCCCGGGGACCACCGCACGCAGGAGTCCCTCGACACGCTGCGCTCCGAGGACGAGGAGGAACCCGTCGAGGCAGCGCACACGACCGAGCTGCCGACCGACGAGACCCGGCAGGCACCCGACAGCGCGGAGCCCGTCAAGGGCGGGGAGCCGCCCGCCTAGCCTGCTCGAGCCCCGAGGCTTCGAGCGAGAGGAGGACTGCAATGCCAGGCGCCGGGGAGATGCGTGCGCTTCGCCGTCGGATCCGCAGCGTCAAGTCGACGCAGAAGATCACGCGGGCGATGGAGTTGATCGCGGCCAGCCGCATCGCCCGCGCGCGCAACATGGTGGAGGCCGCCCGGCCCTACGCCGAGATGATCACCCGGGTGATGCGCGACCTGGCGACCGAGTCCACTATCGCCGACCACCCGCTGCTGGCGGCCCGCGAACGCACCGAGGCGGTGGGCATCATCGTCATCACCTCCGACCGGGGACTGGCCGGGGCGTACAACACCAACATCCTGCGCCGGACCGAGCGCTTCATGGACGAGCATCGCGAGGCAGGCAACGACGTCCTCGTCTACGCCGTGGGAGGAAAGGCGGAGTCCTACTTCCGCTACCGCGGCCAGCCGCTGGAGGAGGTGTGGACGGGCATGAGCGACCAGCCGCGCTACGCCAACGCTGTGAGCATCGGCAACGCCGTGACCCAGGCCTACCAGGAGGAGCGCATCGACCGGGTGTCGGTGGCCTACACCGACTTCCGCTCCGCGCTGAACCAGGTGCCCAGTGTGGCCAAGCTGCTGCCGGTCGACGCGCGCGCCTTCGCCGGCGGCCACGAGTTCCCGCCGCAATTCATCTTCGAGCCCGCCCCGGTCACCATCCTTACCCGGCTCGTGCCCCGCTACGTCGAGCACCGCCTGTACGCCGCACTGCTGGAGTCCGCCGCCAGCGAGCACGCCAGCCGCCAGCGGGCGATGAAGGCAGCCACTGACAACGCCGGAGAGATCGTCGAGGACCTCACCCGCGAGGCGAACCGGGCCCGGCAGGCGGCCATCACCACCGAGATCTCCGAGATCGTGGGCGGGGCAGAAGCCCTGGCCAGCTAGGAGCAACGCGTATGACCGATACCGCCACCCCGCCGCAGGACACCGACCTGGAGGACGGCCGCATCCTGACCGTCGTCGGGCCGGTCATCGACGTCGAGTTCCCGCCCGGAGCCCTACCCCCGATCTACACGGCGCTGAAGTTCGACCGCACCGTGGAAGGCGCCAAGCAGACGCTCACCGCCGAGATCGCCGGCCACATCGGCGACCGGGTGGCCCGGGCCATCGTCATGCAGCCCACCGACGGGGTCGTGCGCGGCACCAAGGTGAAGAACACCGGGGCGCCGATCTCCGTGCCCGTCGGCCCGGGCATCCTCGGCCACCTCTACAACGTCCTCGGTGACCCGCTCGACGTGTCCCCGGAGGAGATCTCCCCCGACACCTACTGGCCGATCCACCGGGACCCGCCGCCCTTCGACGAGCTCGAGCCGCAGTCGAAGATGTTCGAGACCGGCATCAAGGTCATCGACCTCATCGAGCCCTACGTCGAGGGGGGCAAGATCGGCATGTTCGGCGGCGCCGGCGTGGGCAAGACCGTTGTCATCCAGGAGATGATCTACCGCGTCGCCGAGCAGCACGGCGGGGTGTCGATGTTCGCCGGCGTGGGTGAGCGCACCCGCGAAGGCAACGACCTCATGCTCGAGATGCAGGAGAGCGGCGTGCTCGAGAAGGCCGCCCTCGTGTTCGGGCAGATGGACGAGCCGCCGGGCGTGCGCCTGCGGGTCGCCCTGTCCGCGCTCACCATGGCGGAGTACTTCCGCGACGAGGAGCGCCAGGACGTCCTGCTGTTCATCGACAACATCTTCCGCTTCGTGCAGGCCGGCTCGGAGGTGTCCACGCTGCTCGGCCGGATGCCCTCGGCGGTGGGCTACCAGCCCACCCTCGCCAACGAGATGGGCATCTTGCAGGAGCGCATCACCTCGACCAAGGGCCGGTCGGTCACGAGCCTACAGGCCGTGTACGTGCCCGCCGACGACATCACCGACCCCGCCCCGCACGCCACCTTCGCCCACCTCGACGCGCAGACGGTGCTGTCGCGGTCGATCACCGAGCTCGGGATCTACCCGGCGGTGGACCCGCTCGACTCGAACTCGCGCATCCTCGACCCCCAGGTCGTCGGCCAGCGCCACTATGACGTGGCGACGCAGGTGCAGGAGACGCTGCAGCGCTACAAGGACCTGCAGGACATCATCGCCATTCTCGGCATGGACGAGCTCAGCGAGGACGACAAGGTGACCGTCACTCGCGCCCGCCGGCTGCAGCGCTTCATGTCGCAGCCGTTCTTCGTGGGCGAGCAGTTCACCGGCCGTCCTGGCAAGTACGTGGACCTCAAGGAGACCGTCCGCGGCTTCGCCGAGATCCTCGAGGGAAAGCACGACGCGCTTCCCGAGCAGGCCTTCTTCATGGCCGGCCCGATCGAGGACGTCGTCGAGAACGCGGAGAAGATGGGCTGACCGATGCCGCTTCAGCTCGAGATTGTCAGTCCGGAGCGACTTGCGTACACCGACGAGGTCGACATGGTCGTCGTGCCCGGCATCGACGGCCAGCTCGGCATCCTGCCGAACCACACGCGCCTCATCAGCGCGCTCGGCATCGGCGAGCTGCGGATCAAGAAGGGCGGCACCGAGCAGACCCTGCTCATCTCCGGCGGCTTCGTCGAGGTCCGGCCGGACAAGGTGATCGTCATGGCCGACCTCGCCGAGCACTCCGACGAGATCGACGAGGCTCGTGCCGCCGAGGCGCGTCGCCAGGCCGAGCAGGAGCTCGAGTCGGCGAAGGACCCGGTCGACCTGGCCCGCGTCCGTGCGGCCCTCCAGACGGCGCTCATGCGCGAGCGGATCGCCACCCGCCGCCGCACGCGCGGCTGAGTTCCGCCGATCTATCGGGCTGGGCGACGCATGGCGGGTTCTCGCGCTGCGTTTGGACCGATACATCGGGCAATCCAGCGCATGAACCGCGGGCGACGCCGTCTCCCGTGCTTCTCGGCCCGATGCATCGGGCAGCCTGCGCGCGAGCAAGCCCCCGTGCGCCCCTCGGCCCGATCCATCAGCACCGCTGACCCGTGCTGACCTGCGAACACTGCGGAACGAGGATGCCGCAGCTTCCGGTGAGGATCGAGGTCGTCCGCGAGACCGGGCCCATCGGGCTTCCGAGCGATCCCAGGCACGGGGAGACGGTGAACTTCACCCGGCCGTATCGGTTCTGCTCGGCGGAGCACCTGTACGCCTGGGTGCGCGAACAGCAGATGATGATCTGCAACCGCCAGCCGACCCCCTTCGAGGACGGCATGCAGCCGTACCTGCCGAGCCGGCACATGGGCGGTCGGGTGGGACTGTGCGACGGCCATCACACCGGCGCCCACGAGTGGAAGGAAGCGTGGCCGGGGTGAGCCGCCGATGGTCCCGTTGCCCGCGGTCCACACCGGCCCGATAGACTGCACCGGTCCATGCAGAAGTTCGTCATCACCGGCGGGATCCCGCTCCACGGCGAGGTCCGCATCGCCGGCGCCAAGAACGCGGTCCTCAAGCAGATGGCCGCCGCCGCCCTGACCGACGAGCCGGTCCTGCTCCGCAACGTCCCGCGCATCAGCGACGTCGTCATCCTCCGCGAGCTCATGTCCGACATCGGCTTCGACGTCCGTCGCGTCAACGGCGACGCCCTCGAGATCCGGGCCAGCGAGGCGCCGTGGCCGTTCGTGCCGCTCGAGGCGGCGGTGAAGATGCGGGCCAGCTTCATCCTGCTCGGGCCGATGCTCGCGCGCTTCGGTCGCGTGATCCTGCCCAACCCCGGCGGCGACCGGATCGGCCGGCGGCCGGTCGACTATCACGTCCGGGCGATGGAGCAGATGGGCGCCACGATCGCGTACCGCAACGGCTACTACTTCGCCGCAGCGCCCCCCGACGGCCTGCGGGCCGCACACGTCGAGTTTCCCCGCGTCACCGTGATGGGCACCGAGAACGTGATCCTCGCCGCGACGCTGGCTCGCGGGACGACGGTGATCGACAACGCGGCGCTCGAGCCGGAGGTGGACGACCTCATCGCCATGCTCGGCGCGATGGGCGCGCACGTGGCGCGGACGGCTGAACGGCGAATCGAGATCGACGGCGTCGACCGGCTGCGTGGCGCCGAGCACCGCGTCCTCGGCGATCGGCTGGAGGCCGAGACCTTCGCGATCGCGGCCGCCATCACCGGTGGCGAGGTCGACCTGCGTGGCGTCGATCCGGCCCACCTGGGCGCATTTCTCGAGGTCTGCGAGCGGATGGGCATCGCCTACGAGGCGGATCCGACCGACCGCTGCCTGCGCATCCGCTGCGCCGATGGCGTCCCGCTGCGCGCCGTCGACGTCGAGACGGAGCCGTATCCCGGATTCGCGACGGATTTCCAGGCGCCGCTGTCGGTGCTGCTCACCCAGGCCGAGGGCGTCTCCACGGTCCACGAGACGATCTTCGAGGACCGTCTCGACCACATGCGCGAGCTCGTCCGCATGGGCGCCGATATCGAGCTGATCGACGAGCGGCGCGCCCGCATCACCGGCCCAACGCCGCTCCACGGCGCCGAGGTGGGCATCGCCGACCTCCGGGCCGGCGCCACGCTGATCCTCGCCGGGCTCGCTGCGACCGGCACGAGCGTCGTCTCCGGGATCGAGCACGTCGACCGCGGGTACGAGCAGATCGAGGCCAAGCTCGTCGCGCTCGGTGCGCGGATCAACCGCATCGAGGCCTGATCGTCCGGTTCGGGCTGCCGCTCACAGGGCGCTCCGCTGAGGCTGGCATCGCGGGCACCAGTACGTGAGGCGCGCCAGCTCTCCCTGGCGGCCGTGCCGGATCGGCGTCCCGCAGCGACGGCACCCCCGGCCGCCGCGCCCGTAGACCCACAGCGCCTCGCCCGGTGCCCGACTGCCGGTCGTGACGCGCGCCCCTCCCCGCGTGTTCGCCCGCAGCAGCCGGCGCGCGGTTCGCATCGCGCTCCGCAGCTCGCCGTCGTCGAAGGCTCGCACCGGCGCCCATGG
>DATLGH010000082.1 GCA_035540635.1 Egibacteraceae bacterium
GCTCAGCCGCTGCGCTGCCGAAGCTCGAAGTGCAGCGGCGCTGCGGCGTCGTCTACCAGCCTCCACGTGGCCGTCCACCCCGGAGGCGGGTCGTCCCGCGCGTAGGCGAGACCACCCGGCTCGCGCAGCGCGCCGGCGTCCTGGGGCACGTGGCAGAGGTCGCCGAATTCCGCGCCCATGTCGACCGGATGGTCGCACGGCGGCGGGTTGACGCGCCGCCAGCCCCGCTCCTCCATGGCGAGGTGCAGGTGCGCGGCCTGGGCGTCCGGCCCCCACAGTTGATCCACGGTGAAGCGAAGGGTGATCGCCACCGTCCCGTCAGGTTCCACCCGCGGCTGGATGCCTGCCCGCTGCGCGCCCATGATGGGCGAGGGGATCTCATCGACAACGTCGAGGAGCAGGCGGCAGGCCTCCTGGCGCCCCGCGGCGGCGCACTCCCCCGTAAACGCAGGGTCGATTTGATGTGCGGACACCAGCCATCGACCCTGATCGCCGCAGTCGTACAGCGTGACGTAGAAGGATTTGCCGGCGTGCTCGAAGCCCACGGCCCTCTGCACGGCCCGCTCGTTGACCGTCAACAACGGTCCACCTTCGATCTCGCCCTGTCCGAGTCGCTCGAGCCGGTCCGCCAACTCGTCGACACCCGGTTCGACCGCTCCGACGAACACCACCCGGTCGTAGTGACGACCGGGAAGGAATAAGGTCGACTCCGGTGACAATGGGTCGATCGGTCGCATGCTCGGCTGGTCAGGGTCGGCCCGCACGACCACGCCCCGCAGGGACGCCACGCCGTCGAAGTCGGGCACCGCGACAGGGCCGACGTCGTCGAGCGCTTCGACCTCAAAGCCCTGGCCGTGCCCTGTGACGAGCGCGTCGCAGTCCGCCCGATGTTCAGCGGTGAACGCCTCCACGACGGCGCTGGCGAAGGACGCGCCCCACAGGGTGTAGAGACCGGCAGCCAGCACCACGACGGCGCTCACGCCGACAGCCCACCTGGCCCCGCGCACCCGCCACCCGCTCACGCCACCACCGTAGCGAGACCGTCGCAGACGCGCCCCCCGGCGGGATAATCCGATACCCCTGGCGGAAGGTGTGGCGGCAGGGTCGGCCCGAGGGCAACTCCTGTTGCCCCCAGCCCTTTGAGGTCGCACAGATCCTTCTACGGGTGAACCCTCAGAGCTACGCGGCCGTCATGAGAGTCGAAGCCTAGAGAGCCGCCGGAGTCCAACAGTTCGGTGGACCGCCGCGAACCTTCCAGTGGCTGCTGGCGCCTCGTCCGGCCGGGAGTCATTCGCAGCAGGGCACTTCCTTCGGTTCGCCAAGCACGACGGCGTCGACCGCGGTGAACGGGACCTTCTCAACCCGACACTGAACGCGACGACGAGTTCGGGCGCCCAGGTCGGAGCGCCTTCCTTGGCTCACACTTGGCTCACAAGAGGGCCAGGCAGCGAGGCGATTCGTTGAGCGTCGTCGCGCAGCCTGCTAGGCGCAAAGGCGCAGGTCAGGGGCGGTATTGAGTGTGGATGGAAGCGGCCAGATATCTCGGCCGCGGAATCCGGCTTACCCGCTGGCTCCCCGCCCCCCGCCGCCGGACCCCGCGTGGTGGGCGTGCGCGCAGGCGTTGCCGTGGCCCTCGATCCCCGCGAAGGGCCCGCACGGGTGCTCGACGATCCAGACGTGCAGCATCGGCGGGGAAACCACGTGCTCGCCGCCCGGGAAGCACTCCCCGTCGAGCAGGACGCCGGCGAGCCGGCGGTCGGGCGTCCAGCACAGGTTGTCGTGGTCGTGCCAGACGGCCCGCTCGTCGCCGAGGTCGGGCACGTCGGCCATGGTCGCGCCGGGCGGCAGGAGGTACATCGCGGACACGAGCCGGCGCGTTCCGTCGGCGCCGACCTCGTACATGAGCGACTCCGGCCGCTGCGGGTCGAGGATGGTTTCGTCCGCCGCCCACCCCCAGTGCACGAAGTGCTCGTAGCCGCTGAACGCGTCGCCGATCGACGCGTAGCCGTCCGTCTCCGCCGACCGCACGTCCGCCCAGCGCCGGATGCTCGCGGCCGTCTCGGCGATGAGGCGCTCCCCGGCCGACGGCGCGCCGGCGGGCGGGGAGCGCCTCATCGCCGAGACGGCCGCGAGCATCCGGCGCTGGGCGGACGTGCGGTCGGCGGAGACGGACGGCTACGCGTCGATCGGCGACGCGTT
>DATLGH010000083.1 GCA_035540635.1 Egibacteraceae bacterium
GGGGCAGGTGCCGGCGCGGGTGACGGCCCCTCCGGGCCCGGCGCAACGTCGGCGGGCGGGGTGGGGCCCGGAGCCGGCGCGGGTGACGGCCCCTCCTGGTCTGGCGCGGGCACGGGCTTGGGGGACGGGCTCGGGCACGGCTGCGGCGTCGGCTCGGTCGGCTCCGGTGGAGCCTCGACCTCCCCGGGGGGCTCGAGGTCGGCGCAAGGGTCCACCTCGGGTTCCCCCGTGGGGTCCGCGCCGGCGGGGGCGTCCGGGCGCTGAGTGGCGTGGGCGCTCGGCAACCCGGAGGCGAGCATCGCGAGGATGCACGCGAGGATCACCGCGGCGGCAGCGGCCGGCTGCGCGGAGCGGCTGCGCTTGGTCATCAGACGATCCCACCTTGGTCCGCGACTCGCCCCTCCCGGGGCCGTGCAACGCGGGCGCCATGGTGCGCGACCCACGGCGGCTTGTCGAATTCGATCCGAACCCGGCCACGCCCGCCGGGGCGTGGCAGGGTACACGCCTTCCGGGACAGGGGAACGTTGCGTCATGGACTTGCCGACGAAGGGTTCGATCGCCACGGCCATCGTGGCTGTCGTCGCGGTGGTGATCGCCGCGGCGCACGTCTGGGCGACGCAGACGGTCGACGCGCGGGCGGAGGCGGCCGTCGACGAGCTCACCGCGTTCGTCGAGCAGCGCTCGCCGAGCGACCTGTTCACGGAGGCCGCGGCCGGGTTCACGCCGCTCCCCTACGACGCCGAGCCGCAGTTCTCGTCGGGTAACGCGGTGCTGCGACACGAGCCGCAGGTCCTCTGGCAGGTGCGGTGCGTGCGCGTCGCACGCACCGACGACGACGTCGCCAGCTCCGTCAGCACCGGGCGCTGCCCACGATCCTGAACTTTATAGTCCTACGCGCAGATAACCTCCCACATCCGGTGGTACACTTGGGCCATGGACATCAACCGCTTCACGCTGAAGTCGCAGGAGGCACTGCAGGCGGCCGTCGCTCTCGCCACCGAGCGCGGGCACGCCGAGGTCGGGTCGGTACACCTCCTGCACGCGCTCCTCGGCCAGGCCGAGGGCGCTGTCTACCCCGCGCTGCAGCGGCTCGGGGTGACCCCCGCCGACCTGCGCCGGCGCACCGAGGAGGCGCTCGGTCGCCTGCCTGCGGCCCACGGCGCGACCGCCCAGCCGTCGCTGTCCCGTGAGCTCGCGCGCCTGCTCGACGACGCCCAGGAACGCGCTGGCGCGCTCGGCGACGACTACACCTCGACCGAGCACCTGCTGCTCGCGCTCGTCGCCGACCGCCAGGCGGGGGCCGTGCTCCGTGGCGGGGGGGTCGACCCCGACGCGCTGCTCGCCGCCCTCCGCGAGGTGCGCGGCAACCAGCGCGTCACCTCGCAGACCCCCGAGGGCACCTACGAGGCGCTCGAGAAGTACGCCCGGGACCTCACGCAGGCCGCCCGCAACGGCGACCTCGACCCCGTCATCGGCAGGGACGAGGAGATCCGCCGGGTCATCCAGGTGCTCTCGAGGCGCACGAAGAACAACCCCGTGCTCATCGGCGACCCCGGCGTCGGCAAGACCGCCATCGTCGAGGGCCTGGCCCAGCGCATCGTCGCCGGCGACGTCCCCGAAGGGCTCAAGGACAAGCGCATCGTCGCGCTCGACCTCGCGGCGATGATCGCCGGCTCGAAGTACCGGGGCGAGTTCGAGGAGCGCCTCAAGGCGGTCCTCAAGGAGATCGAGGCCGCCGAGGGCCGCATCATCACGTTCGTCGACGAGCTGCACACGATCGTCGGCGCCGGCAAGGCCGAGGGCGCCATGGACGCCGGCAACATGATCAAGCCGATGCTCGCCCGCGGGCAGCTGCGCATGATCGGGGCGACCACGCTCGACGAGTACCGCGACATCGAGAAGGACAAGGCGCTCGAGCGCCGCTTCCAGCCCATCCACGTCGGCGAGCCGAGCGTCGAGGACACCGTCGCGATCCTCCGGGGACTGAAGGAGCGCTACGAGGTGCACCACGGTGTGCGCATCACCGACTCCGCGCTCGTCGCCGCGGCCCGCCTGAGCGACCGCTACCTGACCGAGCGGTTCCTGCCGGACAAGGCCATCGACCTCGTCGACGAGGCCACGAGCCGCCTGCGCATCGAGATCGACTCGATGCCCGCCGAGATCGACGAGATCAACCGGCGGATCAAGCAGCTCGAGATCGAGCAGGCCGCGATCGAGGGCGACGAGGACCCGGGCGCGCTCGAGCGCGGCCGCGAGATCGCCGACGAGCTCGCGCGGCTGCGTGGCGAGATGGACCTCCTCGTCCAGCACTGGGAGGCGGAGAAGGACGCGATCGAGCGCATCCGCGACCTGAAGGCGCACATCGAGCAGGCGCGTGAGGAGGCCGAGCGCGCGGAGCGCGAAGGCCAGCTCCAGCGCGCAGCGGAGCTGCGTTACGGCACGATCCCCTCCCTCGAGGGCGACCTCGACGTCGCCGAGCGCCAGCTCACCGAGCTGCAGACCGAGCAGCGGATGCTGAAGGAGGAGGTCGACGCCGAGGACATCGCCGAGGTCGTCGGGAAGTGGACGGGCATCCCCGTCGCCCGGCTGCTCGAGGGGGAGCGCGACAAGCTCGTGCGCCTCGAGGAGACGCTGCGCCGCCGGGTGATCGGCCAGGAGGAGGCCGTCAAGGCCGTCGCCGACGCCGTCCGGCGCTCCCGCGCGGGCCTGGCCGACCCCGACCGCCCGCTCGGCTCGTTCCTGTTCCTCGGGCCCACCGGCGTCGGCAAGACCGAGCTCGCGCGCACACTCGCGGAGTTCCTGTTCGACGACGAGCGGGCGATGATCCGCCTCGACATGGGCGAGTTCCAGGAGAAGCACACGGTCTCGCGGCTCGTCGGGGCGCCGCCGGGCTACATCGGCTACGACGAGGGTGGGCAGCTCACCGAGCCGGTGCGCCGCCGTCCCTACTCGGTGATCCTGCTCGACGAGGTCGAGAAGGCCCACCCCGACGTGTTCAACGCGCTGCTGCAGGTGCTCGACGACGGCCGGCTGACCGACGGGCAGGGCCACACCGTGGACTTCCGCAACACCGTGGTCATCATGACGTCCAACCTCGGCTCGCAGTTCATCCTCGACCCGACCGAGTCGGAGGACACCATTCGTGAGCGGGTGATGGACGCGGTGCGCACGCACTTCCGGCCGGAGTTCCTAAACCGCCTCGACGAGGTGCTCATCTTCCACCGCCTGTCCCGCGAGGACCTGCGCCGCATCGTCGACGTGCAGCTCGAACGGGTGCGCGCCCGCTTCGCCCAGCGCGACCTCGACCTCGAGCTCACCGACGCGGCGAAGGACTGGCTCGCCGGCCGCGGGTACGACCCGGTGTTCGGGGCGCGGCCGCTCAAGCGGGTGCTGCGCAAGGAGCTAGAGGACCGCGTCGCCCTCGCGCTCCTCGACGGGCGCATCAGTGAGGGCCAGACCGTGAAGGTCGACGTCGCCGGCGACGAGCTCGCGGTCACCTAGAGCCGGCCGAGCGACGGCTGGGCATTCCGGAAGCGACGTGCCGCATCCTCGCGCGCCCGCGCCGGCGCGTCCGCGGGCGGCCGGGGACAGCTTCAGGCTCCGTCGCCGCAGGGTTTCACGTCGACGCGCCGTAAGCACGGTTACCCTTGCGCGGCCGGGACGGTGACAGGAAGGCGACGGTGCGCGCGGAGGTGCGGCAGGACGGTGAGCGCCCCCTGCCCGCCGGGGCGCGGGCGGTGCCGCTCGCAGTGTGGGCGCTGACGGGGCTGCAGCTCGCGCTGCTCCTCGCCTACTCGGTGCTCATGCCGGTCTACCGCGCCCCCGACGAACCGCAGAACTTCGACATCACCATGGCCGCCCGCGACTTCACCGAGTTCACCGGTGACCACCGGGCGATGGGGCCCACGGTCCTGCGCTCCTACCCGTTCGCGGCGTTCACCCAGGACGGGCGCCGCGACCCCGTACCGCCCGAGCCGCCGGCAGCTCGGGGCGAGCGGCCGTCCTTCGCGGTGCTCGCGCAGCCGCCCGGCACCTCGACGACGCGCAACCAGCAGTGGCAGCACCCACCCCTGTACCCCGCGGCGCTCGGCGCCGTGCTCACCGTCACCGAGGCCCTCTACGCACCGGCCTACGGCTGGGCGTTCGACCAGACCGTCGGGTTCGCGCGCGTGGTCAACGCCCTGCTCGTCGCACCGCTGCCGCTGCTCGGCTTCCTCGTCGCCCGTCGGCTGGGTGGCGGGCGGGCCGCCGGCCTGGCGGCCGCAGCGTTCCCTTTGACGATCCCCCAGCTCGCCCACATAGGCTCGGCGGTGAGTCACGACAACCTCCTCGTGCTCATCGTGGGCGTGACGACCCTGGCGCTCGCCGCCGTCCTGCGCGGCGACTCCTCCCCGCGAACCGCCCGCGTCATCGGCGCCCTCGGGGGGCTTGCGCTGCTCACGAAGGGCTTCGCGCTGTTCCTGCTCGCCTGGATCCCCGGGGTGTACCTTCTCGCGGCGGTCCGCTGGCGACGGTGGGGTTTCGTCTCCGCCGGGGGGCTGGCCACGACGCTGACCGCCGCGCTCGGCGGCTGGTGGTACGTCCGCAACGTCGTCGTCCACGGCGCCGTGCAGCCCACCGGCGTCCACCTGCCGAGCCCCGAACGGGGCTTCGTCCCCGACTTCGGCTGGTGGGCCTCCTGGTTCGCCGACGTCATGCCCCTGCGGTTCTGGGGCAACCTCGGCTGGTACCAGGCCCCACTGCCCGCGTGGCTCGCGATCCTCGCCACCGTGCTCGTCACCGCCGCGGCCGCCGCCGCCGTGCTCCGCCGCCGCACGGACGGCGCGGCGCGTACCGACCTGCTCGCGATGAGCTTCCCCGTCGTGGCGGTCACCGGCATCGTCGCCTACGGCGGTTGGGGCTACTACGCCGAGACGAGCTTCGCCCTGGGGCTGCAGGGCCGGTACCTCTACCCGGGGATCGCGGGCCTCGCCGTCCTCGTCGGCGCGGGCGCCACCGCCCTGCCCGGGCGAGCCGGGCGCTGGGCCCCCCTCGCCCTGCTCGCCGCGGCGGCGGCGATGCACTCCGTCGGCGCGAGCGCGGTCCTGCGCAACGTGTACGCCGCCGGATCGGCGCTCTCCTGGGAGCAGGCCGCAGCGGCGGTCATCGCCTGGTCGCCGTGGTCGCCCGTGGTGGTCGTGTCGGGCCTCGTCGGGCTCGCCGCCCTGCTCGTCGCCGCAGCGCTGCTCCTCGGCCGTGAAGCCCGCCGGCTCGCAGCAGCTGCGGCGATCACGGCGGACCCCGCCACGGACGGTGCGCCCCTGCCGGCGTCGCCGAGGGCGGCGGGCAACGGGCGGGCGGCGGGCGCCGCGGCCGGGCTCCCGCGCGCGGGCGCCGCCCCGTGACCTCGCCGGCGCCGGCCCCGTTGCGCGTCGGGGCGTGCGTCCGGGAGACCCCCCGGGTGGTGTGGGCCCTCGCGGCGACGCTCGCGGCGCTCATGGGCTGCTACGCGCTCGCCGTGCCGCTCTACCACGGCCCCGACGAGTCGAAGCACGTCGACATGCTATTCGCCGTGCGTGAGCCGGGCGGCTGGCCCGCCGAGCACGAGCGGCACATGAACGCGCAGGTCGTCGCGTCGACGCAAGCGGCGGGCTACGCGCCCGGCCGCCCCGCCCGCAGCGCCACGGAGGCCGTCCCCCGCCACCGCCGCCCCGCCCTGCAGAACCTCGCCCCCGACACGTCCTCCCCGGTCCCCAACCAGATGTGGCAGCACCCGCCGCTCGGGTATGTGCCGACCGCGGTCGGGCTCGCGATCGTGACCGCGGCGACCCCAGGCGCCGGCGCCTGGGCGCACGACGTGGTCGTCGGCCTCATGCGGCTGGTCGGCGCGCTCGTGCTCGTGCCCCTGCCGCTGCTCGCCTACTGGACGACCGCCCGCCTGGCCGGCCGGGGTGCGGGCGCAACCGCTGCGGCGGTGCTCGTGGCGGCGGTGCCCGGCCTCGCGCACGTCGGTGGGACCGTCACGAACGACAGCCTGCTCATCGCCCTCGTCGGCGGCCTCACCCTCGTCGTCGTCCACGTCGCGACGGGCGACCTGTCGCCGCGCACGGCCACGCTCGCCGGTCTCGTCGGCGGCCTCGCCCTGCTCACCAAGGGGTTCGCGCTGTTCCTGCCGGCATGGCTGGTTGGCGCCTACGCCCTGGCCGCCTGGCGCGGCGGCCGGCCGGCCCTCCGCCCAGCCGCGACCGCGGGAGCGCTCGCACTCGCCGTCGCCGCCGCCCTCGGCGGGTGGTGGTGGCTGCGCAACGTCCTGCGCTTCGGCGTCGTGCAACCGCGGGCGAGCGCGTTCGGCGCCCCGCCCGCCGAGTTCACCCCCGAGCTCGGCCACTGGCTGACGGCCGTGGGCCGCATCCTGCCGCGGAGCTTCTGGGGCTACTTCGGGTGGACCGAGGCGGCGCTGCCGTGGCCGGTGGTCGGGGCGGCCGGCGTGGTGCTCGCGGTCGGGCTCGCTGGCGCGTTCGCGGCCCGCCGGCCCGCGGACCCGTGGCGGCGCGGGGACGTCGCGCTGCTCCTCGGGGCCGTGGCGGGTTGCGCGGCGATCATGCTCTACGGGTCCTGGGGGGTGTACGCCGAGGCGGGCCGCCGGGTCGCCATGCACGGGCGCTACCTGATGCCGGGCCTCGTCGGGATGGCGGCCGCGGCGGCGCTCGGCCTCACCGCACTCGCCCGCCGGTTGCCGGCGTGGCTGCCCGCAGCGCTGCTCGCCGGTGGGGGCCTGCTCCACACCACCGCGTTCGCGGTGATCGTCGAGCGCTACTGGATGCCCCCGGGCGCCGGCTACCGCGAGGGCGTCGCCGCGCTGCTCGCCTGGTCGCCGTGGCCGCCGGTCGTCACCGCCACGGCGGCGGGCCTGGCGGCCGCCGGGTTCGCCTGGGCGGTGGTGGAGACGGTGCTGATCGCCCGCGCGGGGCCGACCGTTGAGGGGGAGGTCAAGGGCCGTCGAGGCGCACCCACACGATCGTCCACGGCAGCGGCTTCGTGACCCCGGCAACGGCGCCGACGGTGCTCACGAACCGGATGAACCCCGGTGACGACCAGTGGTTGAGGTGGCCGGGCGTGTTGCCGAACGCACGGACGTGGCGGCCCGCGATGAGGTTGCCCATGCGGAAGACGGGCTCGCGCGGCACCGACAGGACGAGGTGGCGACGGGCCACACGGGCGTACTCGTGCAACCCCGCGACGGGATCGTCGAGATGCTCGAGCACCTCCACGCTCGCGAGCACGTCGAACGTGTTGTCGGCGAACGGCAGGCGTGTCGCGTCCCCGTGGAGGAACCGGGGACCCGGTCGCGTCGCCCATTGACGGCGCAGGCCCGCGTCGGGCAGGTCGACGGCGGTCACGTTGCCCCAGCGCCCGTGGAGCCGCTCGGCGATCTCCCCCTCGCCGCACCCGATCTCGGCGACGCGGGCCGTGGGCGTCTCCACGGCGACCGCGTCGAACATCGCCTCGAGGCGGTCGAGGAAGCGGTTCGTGAGATACCGGATCGCCGGGTTCGTCGACGTGTACTTGTGGTGGTGGTTGCCGATCACCACACCCGGCGTCTCCGGAGCCCGCCGCTCGCCGGCGCCCTCCTCGCGCACCGACAAGGCCGCGCGCGAAGGTTCGGGCTGGTTCACGGAAAGAGGTCCTCAAGCGATGTCGGGGCGCCCTGGGCGGGCAGTACGCCAGCATAACGCCTGCTCAGTAGCATGCGGGGATGACCCCCGAGCCGCGCAGCGCCAGGGTCGCATGGGCAAGCCTCCGACCGAGCGGCGCCGCCGCCCCGGCCCGGCGGCCCTCCGGGCACACGGCGTAGCGATGCGCATCCTGTTCTTCGGCACCTACGACGTCCGCGCCCACCCGCGGGTGCGCGTGCTGCAGCAGGGCTTCGCCGCTCTCGGCGACGAGGTCGTGGAGTGCAACGTGCCGCTGCGGCTCGACACCGACTCCCGGGTGCGGATGCTCCGCCATCCCTGGCTGCTGCCCCTGCTGCTCGTGCGTCTGGCCCGCGCGTGGTGGCAGCTCTGGCGGCGAACCCGGCTGGTCCGCGGTCGCTTCGACGCGGTCGTCGTCGGCTACCTCGGGCACTTCGACGTGCACTTCGCCCGCCGCCTGTGGCAGGAGGCGCCCGTCGCACTCGACCATCTCGTGTCCGGCAGCGACACGGCCCTCGACCGGGGACTGCGCCGCGGCCGCCTCGTCGCCGCCCTGGAACACCTCGACGCGCGGGCCATCGCCGCCGCCGACGTGCCCTTCGTCGACACGGTCGCCCATCACCGGCTGCTGGCCGCCGAGGTGCGCGAGCGCGCAGCGGTCGTGGAGGTCGGCGCCCCCGAGGAGTGGTTCCGCGAGCCGCGCCCGCGTGACAGCAGCACCCTGCGCGTGATCTTCTTCGGCCTCTTCACGCCGCTGCAGGGCGCCCCCACCATCGGCGAGGCGATCGACCTGCTCGCCGAGCGCGACCTGCCCGTGCGCTTCACGATGGTGGGTCACGGCCAGGAGCACGAGCTCACCCGACGCCTGGCTGCGGCCAACGCCAACGTGCGCTGGATCGACTGGGTCGCGGCCGAGCGCCTGCCGGAGCTCGTCGCGAGCCACGACGTGTGCCTCGGGATCTTCGGCGCGGGCCCGAAGGCGCTGCGGGTCGTCCCCAACAAGGTCTTCCAGGGGGCCGCGGCGGGCTGCGCGATCGTCACGTCGGACACGAGCCCGCAGCGCGCCGCCCTGGGCGACGCCGGCATCTTCGTGCCGCCCGGGGACGCCTCGGCCCTGGCGCGGGTGCTCGCCGACCTCGCCACCGACCCGAAGATGGTGCTCGCGGCACGCCACGCCGCGCATGCCCGGGCGGTCGAGGCGTTCACCCCCGCCCGCGTGGTCGCGCCGCTGCGGGCCCGCCTGGCCGCCCTGGCCGGCAAGGACGGCTGACGCCGTGCGCCGGCGTGTGAGCCTCGTCGCCCGCGTGGTCTTCGGGGCCGGGGGTCTGGCCTTCCTGGTCGTGGCGTTCGCACAGACGTGGGACCGCGGCAGCGACGTCGTCGTCCCCCCGTGGTGGCGGCTGCTCGCGGCGCTCGTGTGCATCACGCTCGCCATGTCGCTCGCCTACCGCGGCTGGGCGGCGCTGTTCCCCGGGGTGCGCTCCCGCCCGCTCGCCGCCGGCTTCTTCGTCGCGCAGCTCGGCAAGTACGTTCCGGGGGCCGTGTGGCAGGCGGTGGGCCAGGTCGGCTACGCCGCTCGCGGTGAGGTGACCGTGCCCCGCGCCGCCACGGCGTTCGTCGTCTTCTCCCTCACCCAGGCGGCCGCGGGAGCGGTCGTCGGCGCGACGGTCGCGGTGGCCGTGCCGGGGCTCGCCTGGTGGGTCCGCGTCGCCGCACTCGCCGCCGTGCTGCTCGTCGTCCTGCTCGACCGCCGCTGGATGATCTGGGCGATCGGCGTCTACCGCAGGCGGCGGCCGGGCGCGGAACCCGTCGAGGGTCTCGTGCCCGCGCAGCGGGCCATCCTCGTGTCGTGCGGGTGGAGCATCGGGGTGATGCTCGCCATGGGAGCGACGTTCGTGGCGCTCATCGGCGGGCTCGAGGCGCGCGTGCCCGTCCACGCCGCGGTGCCCGCCTACGCGCTCGCGTGGACGGCGGGGTTTCTCGCCGTGCCGTTCCCCTCCGGCGTCGGGGTGCGCGAAGCGGTGCTCATCATGGTGCTCGGGCCCACCACGGGCACGGCTCCCCTCATCGCCGCGTCGGTGTACTTCCGCCTCGCCCAGATGGTCGCCGAGGTGCTCCTCATCGTCGCGACGGGGGGCTGGCGGCAGCGCCTGGCCGCCCGCGTCGGCGGCCCACCGGCGGTCGCCGACGACGCCTGAGACGACGACCGCCCGACGTCCGGGACGGCTCGGCACCGCCCGGCGGCGCGGCGGGCACCCAGCGCGTACGATGCGCACGGCGACGGGGAAGGCGGTGGGCCGTGACGGTCGAGCAGGGCAGCGAGGGGGGGACGGCGCCCGTCCCACGGGAGCGTGTGGCCTTCTCGAGCGACGGGCTCACCCTGGTCGGGGATCTGCGGCTGCCCCCGGGACCGGGCCCCCACCCCGGAGTCGCCCTGACCGGCCCCTTCACCGGCGTCAAGGAGCAGGTGGCGGGCGCCTACGCGGAGGCGCTGGCCCGCCGGGGCTACGTCACACTCGCGTTCGACCACCGCAACTTCGGCGAGAGCGACGGCGCGCCCCGGCAGCATGAGGACGCCGCCGGCAAGCTCGCCGACCTGCGCGACGCGGTCAGCCTGCTGCGGCAACGCCCCGAGGTGGACCCCGAGCGGGTCGCGCTGTGCGGGATCTGCCTCGGCACCGCCTACGCGCTCAAGGCGGCCGCGTTCGACCCGCGCGTGCGGGCGGTCGCCCTCGTGGCGGGTGCCTACAACGACCCCCGGTCGATGCGCGCCGGCATGGGACCGGAGGGCTACCGCAGGCAGCTGCTCGCGGGCATGGAGGCATGGGAGCGCTACGCCGCGGCCGGCGAGCCGGAGTACATCCCGGCGGTCGCCGACGCCGGCGGGCCGGCGGCGATGCCCGGCGACGAGCCGTTCGCCTACTACGGCACCGACCGTGCGGCGAGCCCCGGTTGGGCGAACCGGGTCACGACCCTGTCGATCCGCGAGCTCATAACCCTCGACGCCGCGATGGCGGCGTCGTTCATCTCGCCGACGCCGATGCTCGTCGTACACGGTGAGCGCGACGACTACTGCTCCCCGGACGGCGCACGGGCCGTGCACGAGGCCGCGGGGGAGCCGAAGCGCATGGTCTGGCTGCCCGCCCAGCTGCACATCGACCTCTACGACAACCCCCTGTTCGTCGACCCTGCGGTCGACGAGGTCGCCACCTGGTTCGACACCCATCTCGCGCGCGGCTGACGCGACAGCGACCCCGCGCCGCTCAGTCGCGTCGGTTGGTCCGCACGATGAGGTCGGCGAGCAGCCCGAGGCTGAACAGCATGAGCCCCGCCATGAGCAGCAGCAGTGTGTTGATGGCGATGCGGAACGGGCTCGTCACCATGTCGTAGACGAACTTGCCCGAGCCCAGAACGAGGAGGAACAGCGCGATGGGGCCGAACACCCGCAGCGGCTCGAAGTACGTGATCATCCGCACCACCTGGAGGATGTAGCGGTAGGCGTCCTTGATCGGGTGGAAGTGGGACCGGCCGGCCCGCTGGCGGTAGTCGATGGGGACGTACTCGACGAGCAGGCCGTTGGCGAGGAAGGCCAGCGTGATCGTCGTGACGCAGCTGAAACCGGGGGGCAGCAGGCCGAGATAGGGCCGGGCGTGCTCGCGCGAGAAAACGCGAAGGCCGGAGTTCAGGTCGGGAATCCTCGACTGCGAGAGGAACTCGGCCAGCCGGCGGATGGCCCACTTCGCGGGGACGCGCAGGGCCTTCATGGTGCCTTCCTCGGAGCGCCGGGCGCCCACCACCTGGTGGACGTTGCCGGCGGCGAGGATGTCGACGAACTCGGGGATGCGCTGGTTCGGGTAGGTCATGTCCGCATCGGTCCAGGCGACCCACCGTCCCCGCGCCTCGAGCGTCCCGATGCGCCGGGCCGTGCCTGACCCGCGGTTCACCGGGAAGCGCAGCACGCGCACGAACGGCAGCCCCTCGACGGCCTCGGCGGTGCCGTCCGTGGAGCCGTCGTCGACGACGAGGATCTCGAACGAGTAGCGCGAGTCCTTCAGCGCCGCGGTGATGCGGTCGACCTCGGCCCGGATGTGGCCGACCTCGTTGTAGGCGGGCAGCACGACCGTGACGTCGAGATCCCGCTCGGAGGAGGGAGGGCTCGTGGGCACCACCTGAGCATAGCCGGGCCTGGCCCGCCTCCCGGGCAACAGCGGGCGGCGGTCGTAGCATCGCAGGGTGCTCGGCGCGCCGCTCGATCCGCTCGATCCCTCCTCCGTTGCTGTCCCCGCCGGCCCCGCCCCGGCGACCGGCGCGGCAAGGCCCATGGCCCGGGCACAGCCGTGACCATCCTCGCCTGGCAGCGCGGGGGGACCCCGCAAGGGCCCGCGGTCGTGCTGCTGCACGCGTGGGCCAGCGACGGGCTGCGCGACTGGGAGGCGACCGGCTGGGTCGACCGGCTCGCCCCCGCAGGTTTCGACGTGCTCGTACCCGACCTGCCCGGCCACGGCGAGTCCGCCGACGTGCTCCTGCCGCCCGACGCGGAGTCCGCCGCATGGACGGCGTCGGCGCTGGCCAGCGACCTCGCCGCCCTCGGGATCACCCGCTTCCAGGCGGTTGGCTACGCCGAGGGGTGCCTCGTGGCGAGCCACCTCGCGGTGCGCTCGGACAGCGCCGGCGGTGGCGCCCCCCTGCCGGGGCGGCGGGAGGCCGACGAGGTCGGCTCGCTGGTGCTCGTCAGCGCCGACGACCGCGACGGGGTGCCCCACGGCAGCGAGATCGCCGCGGCGCTGCGGGACCGGGCGTCGCGGGTGTGGCATCCGGAGGCGGCCGAGGCGCTCGCTCGCGCACGCTCGGACCGCCGCCACCACCTGCCGACGCTGGCCGTGTGGGCGGGGCGCGCCGCCTGGCCGGCCGCCCCCCGCCTCGGCGCGCTGCGCATCCCCGTGCTGCTCGGCGTGGGGGCCGACGACGAGCGCCGCGCCAGGGCGCCGCGCCTCGCCCAGCTCTTCCACGACGCCCGCCTCGTCACCGTGCCGGGAGACCGCCGGAGCGCCCTGTCCGCGCCCGAGCTGCGCGCCACGGTGGCTGCCTTTCTCACCGACCACGCGGGCCGTCCATGACGGCGCGGCGGGTGGCGCTCGTCGCCGTGGGCCTGCCCCTCGCGGCGGTCGCGCTGCTCGGGGCGCAGGTCGTCTACGCCTCACGAGTCGACCGCCCGGACCTCCACCCGACCTACGAGGTGGCGACCGGGGTCGACGTGCCGGGGTCCGGCCCCCCGCTGCGTCTGGTCGTCCTCGGGGACTCCACCGCCGCCGGCGTGGGCTCGCCGACGATCGAGGGCTCGCTGCCGGCGCTCATCGCCGAGCGCGTCGCCGGCGCCCTCCACCGGTCGGTCGACGTCGTCGGCCACGGCGTGTCGGGAGCGCGGACGGCCGACATCCTCGACGAGCAGGTGCCGCTGCTCACCGACACACCGGCGGACGTCCTCGTCATCTCGGTCGGCTCGAACGACGTCACGCACGTCACGCCGCCGTGGACGCTCGCGCGCAGGACCACCGAGCTGCTCACCGCAGCCCGCGAAGCCGTCCCCGGCACGCCGGTCGTGCTCGCCGGCATCCCGCTGTTCGAAGGCACCCCCCGCCTGCCCGTGCCCCTGCGGTGGATCGTCATCGCCTACGCGAGGCCGCTGCGCAACGCTCAGCGCACCGCAGCCCTCGAGGTCCCCGGCGTGCGCTACGCCGACATCGCCAGGGACGCAAGCCCGCGCTTCCGCGGGGTGCCCGACGCGATGAGCGCCGACGGCTACCACCCCTCGCCGGTCGGCTACGGCTTCTGGGCCGACGCGATCGCGGCCGAGGTCACCGCCGCCGTGGGCGCCGTCAGGCGATCGTGACGTCCTCGCACAGGTAGACGTCCTGGATGGCGTTGAGCAGGGCGACGCCCTCGTCGAGGGGACGCTGGAAGGCCTTGCGCCCGCTGATGAGCCCGATGCCGCCGGCGCGCTTGTTCACCACCGCCGTACGGACCGCCTCTGCGAGGTCCGAGGCGCCCGAGGAGGCGCCGCCGGAGTTGATGAGCGGCGAGCGGCCGTTGTAGCAGTTGACGACCTGGTAGCGGCACAGGTCGATCGGGTGGTCGCTCGTGAGGTCGGAGTAGACCCGGTCGTGGGTCTTGCCGAAGCTGCCCTTGCCCGCGACGGTCCGGAACCCGCCGTTGTTCTCCGGCAGCTTCTGCTTGATGATGTCCGCCTGGATCGTCACGCCGAGGTGGTTCGCCTGGCCGGTGAGGTCAGCGGCCGCATGGTAGTCGGTGCCGTCGACCTTGAACGCGGAGCTGCGCAGGTAGCACCACAGCACGGTGAACATGCCGAGCTCGTGGGCCTCGGCGAACGCCTCGCTGACCTCCATGATCTGGCGGGCGGACTCGGGACTGCCGAAGTACACCGTCGCCCCCACTCCCGCCGCGCCCATGTCGAACGCCTGCCGGGGGGTGCCAAAGAAGATCTGGTCGTAGCGGTTGGGGTGGCTGAGCAGCTCGTTGTGGTTGAGCTTGGCGATGAACGGGATGCGGTGCGCCCACCGCCGGCTCACCGCGCCGAGCACCCCGATCGTCGACGCGACGGCGTTGCAGCCGCCCTCGACGGCCAGGCGCAGGATGTTCTCCGGATCGAAGTAGCTGGGGCACGGGGCGAAGCTGGCGGCCCCGGAGTGCTCGACGCCCTGGTCCACCGGCAGGATGGAGATGTAGCCGGTGCCCGCGAGGCGCCCGGTGTCGAGCAGCGCCTGGAAGTTGCGGAGCACCCGAGGGTTGCGGTCGGTCGCGGCCATCACGCGGTCGACGAAGTCGGGGCCGGGCAGGTGGAGCAGCGACGCGTCGACGGTGCCCGACTTGTGCTGCAGCAACGACTCGGCCTCGCCGCCGAGCAGCTCGGCGATCCGGTCGACGGCGCCGGTGGCGGTCGTGGTCATTGTCGGCTCGTTCCTTCCCCGGTCCCCCGGTCCTGCGGTTGGTCCGCACACCCTACCCAACCGCGCCGCGGGTAGCCGCCCGACGGGCCGCGGCGTAGGATCCCCGCTCGGGCAGCAGCAGTCGCGCGCGAGATCGGGATACCCACCTCATGGCCGTCATCAAGACCATCGACCTCGTCGGCGTGTCCGCGGTGTCGTGGCGCGACGCCGCGACGAAGGCGCTCGAGGAGGCCGGCAAGACCCTCCGCGGCATCGAGGGTTTCGACGTCCTGGATACCTCCGCGACCGTCGTCGACAACGAGATCGACGAGTACCACACGCACGTCCGCATCCGCTTCCGTCTGGAGCGCTAGTGCCGCCCGCCACCCGCACCCCGACGAGCGGACGGGCGCTCGTCCTCGTCGGCACCCAGTGGGGCGACGAGGGCAAGGGCAAGGCGACCGACCTGCTCGCCGACGACGTCGGCTTCGTCGTGCGCTACCAGGGGGGCAACAACGCCGGGCACACGATCATCGTCGGCGACCGCACGCTGAAGCTCCATCTCGTTCCGAGCGGCGTCATGTACCCCGACGTCGTCCCGGTCATCGGCGACGGGGTCGTCCTCGACCCGGGGGTCCTGCTCACCGAGCTCGACGAGCTCGTCGAGCAGGGCCTCGACGTGTCGCGCCTGAAGATCAGCGGCAACGCCCACCTCATCATGCCCTATCACCGGGAGCTCGACCGGGTCACCGAGCGCTACCTCGGCAGGCAGAAGCTCGGGACCACGAAGCGGGGGATCGGCCCCGCCTACGCCGACAAGGCCGCCCGGGTGGGTTTGCGCGTGCAGGACCTCTACGACATGAAGATCTTCCGCCAGAAGCTCGACGTCGTGCTGAAGGAGAAGAACGCGGTCCTGTCGCGGGTCTACAACCGCCTGCCCATGACCGCCTCCGACATCGAGACGGAGTACGCGGTCTACGCCGAGCGCCTGCGTCCGTACATCACCGACACGGTCAGCCTGCTCCACGATGCGCTCGAGCGCGGCGAGACGATCCTGCTCGAGGGCGCCCAGGGGACCCTGCTCGACCTCGACCACGGCACCTATCCGTTCGTGACGTCGTCCAACCCTGTGGCCGGCGGGGCGCTCACCGGGGCCGGGCTCGGCCCGAAGGACGTCGACCGGGTGATCGGCGTCACGAAGGCCTACGTCACGCGCGTCGGGGCCGGGCCGTTCCCGACCGAGCTGTCCGGCGACGTCGCCGAGCGCCTCACGAAGGTCGGCCAGGAGTTCGGCACCACGACGGGGCGGCGGCGGCGGGTCGGCTGGTTCGACGCGGTGCTCGCCCGCTACGCCGCCCGCGTGAACGGGCTCACCGAGCACTTCCTCACCAAGCTCGACGTGCTGAGCGAGTTCGACACCCTGCGGGTGTGCCGCGCGTACCGCTACCAGGGTGAGGACTACGACCACTTCCCGCCGCACCAGTCGATCTTCCACCACGCCGAGCCGGTCTACGAGGAGCACCCGGGCTGGAAGGTCGACATCACCGAGGTCCGTGAGTTCGGGGACCTGCCGAAGGAGGCCCAGGCGTACGTCGACCGGCTCGAGGAGCTGGCCGGGGTGCCCATCCGGTGGGTGTCGGTCGGTCCGGCCCGCCGCCAGACGCTCGAACGGCGGCCGTGAGGGTCCTCGTGCTGGGCGGGGGTGGGCGCGAGCACGCCCTGTGCTGGGCGCTGCGCCGCTCGGCGTCGGTCGACGCCGTCCTGTGCGCCCCCGGCAACGCCGGCATCGCGGAGGTCGCCACGCTGCACCCCGTCGACCCCACCGACGTCGGCGCGGTCGTGGCGCTGGCCCGCGACGAGCGCTGCGACCTCGTCGTCGTCGGTCCCGAGGCACCGCTCGTGGCGGGTGTCGCCGACGCCCTGTCCGCCGCCGGCGTGCCCGTCTTCGGCCCGAGCGCCGCCGCAGCGCGCATCGAGGGCTCGAAGGCGTTCGCCAAGGACGTCATGGCCGCCGCGGGCGTGCCCACCGGCGGCTACTGGACCGGAACCGACCTCGCGGAGGCCCGGCGCGCGCTCGACCGGTTCGCCGCACCCTACGTCGTCAAGGCTGACGGGCTCGCGGCCGGCAAAGGCGTGCGTGTGTGCGCCGACCGGGCCGAGGCCGAGGCCGCGATCGACGCCGCCCTCGTCGACCGGGCGTTCGGCGACGCCGGCGCCCGGCTTGTCATCGAGGAGTTCCTCGACGGCGCGGAGCTGTCGGTGTTCGTGCTCTGCGGGCAGGGGCAGGCGCACCTGCTCGGCGAGGCGCAGGACTTCAAGCGCGCGCTGGACGGCGATCGGGGGCTGAACACCGGGGGCATGGGCGCCTACTCGCCGGTGCCGGTCTGGACGGGGGACCTCCAGCGGGTGGTGGTCGAGCGGATCTTCCAGCCGACGCTCGACGAGCTGGCCCGCCGCGGCACCCCGTATGTGGGGGTGCTCTACGGCGGCCTCATGCTGACGGCCGACGGCCCCAAGGTCTTCGAGTTCAACGCCCGCTTCGGCGACCCGGAGGCGCAGGTGCTGCTGCCGCGGTTCGACGGGGATCTCGGCCGCCTGCTCGCCTGCTGCGCCGGAGCGGGGGTCGAGCCCGGGGTCTGGAGGTGGAGCCCGCAGGCGTGCGTGACCGTCGTGCTCGCCTCGGGCGGCTACCCCGGGGCGTACGCGACCGGCAAGCCTATCGCCGGGCTCGAGGACGCCGCCGCCCTGCCCGACGTGCGGGTCTTCCACGCCGGCACCCGCCGCGACGGCGACGCCGTCGTGACGGCCGGCGGGCGGGTCCTTGCGGTCTCGGGGCTCGGCGGCACGATCGCGGAGGCGCGGGTGGCCGCCTACCGAGGCGCCGACGCCATCAGGTTCGAGGGGCTGCACCGCCGCGAGGACATCGCCGCCCAGCCGACCCGCTGAAGCGGCCGGGGGCGACCGCAGGAGCCTCGAGGCCTTCGCGCAGCAGCTCCGGCAGGCGTCGGGCGGGCCACCCCGCGGGCCCGTGGTTGAATCGGGGGCCGGACCGGCCCGGAGGACGCCCTCGATGATCCCGCGCTACACCCTGCCCGAGATGGGGGCGCTTTGGACCGACGAGGCGAAGCTCGCCACGTGGGTCGAGGTGGAGGTGCTCGCCTGTGCCGCACACGCGGAGCTCGGGATCGTGCCGGCCGACGACCTCGCCGCGATCCGCCGCGGCCGCCCCCCGACCCCGCAGCGGGTGCGGGAGATCGAGGCGGACACCAACCACGACGTCATCGCCTTCCTCACCGCGTTCGCCGAGACCATCGACGGCGACGCCAGCCGGTGGGTGCACTACGGCATGACCTCGTCGGACCTGCTCGACACCGCTCTCGGCGCGACGCTCGCCCGGGCCGGCGACCTGGTCCTCGCGAAGGCCGACCGGCTCGTCGCGGTGTGCAAGGCCCGCGCCCTCGAGCACTGGGAGACGCTCTGCGTCGGCCGCACCCACGGCGTCCACGCCGAGCCGACGACCTTCGGCCACAAGCTCGGGCAGTTCGCCTTCGCCGTCGACCGGGGGCGATCCCGCCTGCGCGCCGCCCGCGACGCCGTCGCCGTCGGGTCGATCTCCGGTGCGGTCGGCACCTACGCGAACATCGACCCGTTCGTCGAGGCCTACGTGTGCGAGCGGCTCGGCCTGGCGGTCGAGCCCGTCGCGACACAGGTCGTCGCGCGCGACCGCCACGCCGAGCTCGTGTGCGCGCTGGCGGTCCTCGCGGCCTCCGTCGAGCAGATCGGCCTGGAGGTCCGCCACCTGCAACGCACCGAGGTGCGGGAGGCCGAGGAGGCGTTCGGCCGTGGCCAGAAAGGCTCGTCGGCCATGCCGCACAAGCGCAACCCGATCACCGCCGAGCGCATCTGCGGCCTCGCCCGCGTCGTGCGCGGGCACGCCGTCGTGGCGCTCGAGAACGTCGCCCTGTGGCACGAGCGCGACATCAGTCACTCGTCGGCGGAGCGGGTGATCCTGCCCGACGCGCTCACCACCGCCGACTACCAGCTGCACCTCGCCGCCCGCCTCGTCGAGGGCCTGCAGGTGCACGCCGAGCGGATGCGGGCGAACCTCGACGCCACCGGCGGCCTCGTGTGCTCCTCGCAGGTGCTTCTCACGCTCGTCGACACCGGCATGACCCGCGACGACGCGTACAAGGTCGTGCAGACTGCCGCGATGCGCACGTGGGAGACCGGCCGCCCGTTCCGCGAGACCCTCGCCGAGGAGGGGCACGAGCTGCCGGAGGAGGCGTTCGACCCGAGGCGCTTCCTCCGCCGCCACGGCGCCGTACGAGAACGACTGGAGGCCCTGTGACGCCGCACGCGAGGGTGGGTCGACGGCCATGATGCGCCCGCTCGCCGACAACGCGCTCACGATCGCCCGCATCATCGGGCAGGGCCGCATCGCCGTCGGGGCGGCGGCGCTGCTCGGCCCCGCGACCGTCACCCGCCGCTGGCTGAAGGCCGGCGACCCCGCACCCGACGCGGCGACGGCCTGGCGCGTGGCGGGCGCCCGCGACCTCGTCCTCGGCCTCGGCACGGTGCTCGCCGCCCGGCGTTCGTCCCCGGCGCTGCGCGGGTGGCTGGAGGCCAGCGCCCTGGCCGACGCGATGGACGTGTACGCGTTCGCCCGCGACCAGGCCTTCCGGCCGCTCCTGCGTCTCGGCGCGATCCTCGCCGCCGCCGCGAGCGCCGGTGCCGGCGTGTGGGCGGCCCGCCAGGTCGGCCGGTAGGGCACGATCCCCGCCAGCGCCGGCTCAGCGGAAGCCGAACTCCCGGGGGTGCTCGGCGTCGAACTCGCCCCGGACGACCTCGTCGCGCTCGCGGACCTTGGCCGCCTGACGGTCGCGGAAGGCGTCGACCTTGCCGCGCAGGTCGGGATCGCTCGCGGCGAGGATGCGCGCGGCCAGGATGCCGGCGTTGCGCGCGCCGTCGACCGCCACGGTGGCCACGGGGACCCCCGGCGGCATCTGCGCGATGGCGAGCAGCGCGTCAAGCCCGTCGAGGTTGCGCCCGGAGATCGGCACGCCGATCACCGGCAGGCTCGTCACCGCCGCGAGCACACCCGGCAGGTGCGCGGCCATCCCCGCACCGGCGATGAGCACCCGAAGCCCCCGATCGGCGGCGCCCCGCGACCACGCCAGCGCGTCGTCGGGGGTGCGGTGCGCCGACAGCACCCGCACCTCGCAGGGCAGGTCGAACTCGTCGAGGGCCTCGACCGCCTGGCGCATGACCGACAGGTCGGAGTCGCTGCCCATCACGATTCCGACGACCGGGTCTGCCATGGCGTTTGCTCCTCGAATCCGACGGGATGCCCGAGCCTATACCGACCGCGCACCGCAGGTCGCCCAGCATGGCCTCCCAGGCGGGCGGGTAATCCCCGACCACCGCGAAAGTGACCAAGGAGTGTTCATGACCGCGGGAGAACTCGCCAGCCGGCAGTCCGACGTCGACCCCGCCCTCGACGACCTCGACCCCTACACGCGGCTCATCGCCGACGAGGCCCTGCGGCGCGGGATCGCCGTGAAGGTCCTCGACGCGAAGGAGTGCTTCCTGTCGCTTTCCTACGGAGGTCGCGAGATCGTCGCCCGCGACGCGCTGTCGGAGCTCACGAGCGCCGTGGCGATGGTGCGCTGCGCCGACAAGCGGCTCACCCGCAAGCTGTTCGCCGAGGCCGGGCTGCGGGTCCCCCGTGGCAGGGAGGCCTCCTCCGACGACGCCGACGCCGACTTCCTCGAGCAGGTCGGCGAGCTCGTCGTGAAGCCCGCGAGCGGCGAGCAGGGGCACGGCATCACCGTCGGCGTGCGCGATCGCGACGAGCTCACCCGGGCGGTCGACGAGGCTCGCCGGTACCACCCGGCGGTGCTGCTCGAGGAGTTCGTCGACGGTCACGACCTGCGGGTGATCGTCATCGACCACGAGGTCGTCGCGGCCGCGGTGCGCCGCCCGCCCCGGGTGGTCGGCAACGGCCGGGACTCGATCGCCCGCCTCATCGAGGCGCAGAGCCGCCGGCGCGCGGAGCAGACGGGTGGGCAGTCGACGATCCCCGTGGACGATCACACCCGCGGCGTCGTCGCGGCCGCGGGCTACAGCCTCGACGACGTGCTGTCCGAGGGCGAGGTGCTCCTCGTGCGCCGCACCGCCAACGTCCACGCCGGCGGGACGATCGACGACGTCACCGACCGCGTGCGCCGGGAGGTCGCCGACGCCTGCGTGCGGGCGAGCCGGATCCTGCGCATCCCGCTTGTCGGTCTCGACCTCGTCATGCCGGCGGTGGACGCCCGTGAGCACGTCTTCATCGAGGCGAACGAACGCCCGGGGCTGCTGTTCCACGACCCGCAGCCGACCGCGGAGCGCTATATGGACCTGCTGTTTCCCGAGACCCGCGGCCGGTGACCCGTCACCGGGGGGTCGTGCGGGCGCGGGGGCTGCGGTCGACCGCCGGGTAGCCGGCCTCGGCGAGCGCGGTGCGGGCGCCCTCGATGCGCTGGGGGTCGGGTGGCGCCGCCCAGCGGTCGGGGCGCCCGGGGGCGGTCGCGAGGGTGAACGCCGTCGGGTCGAGCCGCTCGTCGACCTCCTCCCACGCAAGCGGCATCGACACGGTCCCCGCCGGGTGCGCCCGCGGGCTCCACGCGGCCGCGAGCGTCTGCGCCGGCCCCGGCCGCGACCAGTCCAGCAGCAGCCGGCCACCACGGTCGGCCTTGCGCATCTCGACGGTGAGGTCGTCGGGGTGACGGTCCGCGCACGCCCGGCAGACCGCCAGGGCGAACCCGCGCAGCTCACCGAAGGTGTAGCGGCGCTCCACGGGCAGGTAGACGTGCAGCCCCCGCTTGCCGCTCGTCTTCACGAGGCACGCGAGCCCCAGCTCGTCGAGCACCTCCCGCACCCACAGGGCGGCATGCGCCGGGGGCACCGACCCCTGCTCGGGGTCGAGGTCGAAGGCGACGGTGTCGGCCCGGTCGGGCCGGTCGACGCGGGAGAACCACGGGTGCAGCTCGACGGCGTTCTGCTGGGCGAACCATCGGAGGACCTCGACGTCGTCGGCCAGGGCGTAGGCCACCTCGCGTCGTGACGCCGGCGTCCACACCCGGTGGCGGCCGACGAAGTCGGGAGCGGAGTCGGGGAGGTTCTTCTGGAGGAACCCCTCGCGGTCCACACCGGCGTTGTGGCGCTTCAGCGTGAGAGGCCGTCCCGCGAGCTGGGGCAGCAGCCGGTCGGCGACCGCCGTGTAGTAGTCGTGCAGGTCACGTTTCGTGTACCCCGGCTCCGGCCACAGGACCTTGCCGGGGTTCGTGAGCCTCACCGGACCGCGAACCCGGCTTCGCCGTCGACGAGGTCGAGACCCTCCACGACGAGGTCGCGCACGTCGGCGTGTCCGGGCCCGTGCCGGCAGAAGGCCACCGCCTGGTCGACCGCCTCGGCGGGGCCCTGGAACTCCGCCTCGACCCGCCCGTCGGGGCGGTTGGTCACCCACCCGGTCACGCCGAGCCGATCGGCCTCCCGCCGGGTCGAGTCGCGGAAGAACACGCCCTGCACGCGCCCCTCAGCAAGCACCCGCACGCGCTTGTGATCGCTCATAGGCGTGTGCGTACCCCCCAACGGGCACCTCTACCGGAGGACGACATCGCTCGGTGAGAGGAGGCACAACCATGTGGGCGTTCGCGTCGAAGAGGTTGCGGCGCTGGGTGATCGTCGCCGTCGGGGTGCCGGTGGCGGCGTGGACCCTCGACCGCCTGGGGGAGCGTCTCGAGGAGCGCGGTGGCGAGACGTACCTCACGAAGGTGATCGGCAACGCGGGGGACTGGCTGCACGGACAGCAGCGTGGTCCGGCTGTGGGCCGCCGCGGTCGCCCGCCCGTCCGGTAACCTCTCGCGACATGGACGACCTCTCCGCACTCGCCGGGGTCGAGCGCGTCGGCTCCGGCAAGGTCCGCGAGCTCTACGCAGTCGACGGCCGGCTCCTGCTGGTCGCGACCGACCGCATCAGCGCGTTCGACGTCGTGCTGCCCACCGCCATCCCCGACAAGGGCAAGGTGCTGACCGGCATCACGGTGTTCTGGCTGGACCTGCTCGCCGACCTCGTGCCGAACCATCTCGTCACCACCGACCCGGCCGGGCTCCCCGAGGTCCTGCGCCCGCACGCCGAGACGCTGGCCGGCCGGGCGATGCTGTGCCGGCGCGCGGACATGCTGCCGGTCGAGTGCGTGGCGCGGGGCTACCTCGCCGGCTCGGGCTGGAAGGAGTACCAGGTGAGCGGGCGGGTGTGCGGTGTGCCGCTGCCCCAGGGCCTGCGCGAGTCCGAGAAGCTGCCCGAGCCGATCTTCACCCCCGCGACGAAGGCCACCGACGGGCACGACGAGAACATCACCTTCGCGCAGGCGGCGGAGATCGTCGGCGCCGACGTAGCCGAGCGGCTGCGCGACCTCACGCTGGCGCTGTACCGGGCCGCGCACGACCACGCCGCCGAGCGCGGGGTCCTGCTCGCCGACACGAAGTTCGAGTTCGGGTTCGTCGACGGGGAGCTCATCCTCTGCGACGAGGTGCTGACCCCTGACTCCAGCCGTTTCTGGCCCGCGGACGACTACGCGCCGGGTCGCGGCCAGGCCTCCTACGACAAGCAGATCGTGCGCGACTGGCTGGAGGCCCAGGACTGGGACAAGAGCCCGCCGGCGCCCGAGCTGCCCGACGAGATCGTCGCGCGCACCCGCGAGCGCTACGTCGAGGTGTACGAGCGCCTGACCGGCAAGCCGTTCGAGCAGTGGGCCGGCTAGCCGTGGCCCGCGTCCACATCGACGTCATGCTGAAAGACGAGATCCTCGATCCGCAGGGCCAGGCGATCGAGCGGGCACTGCCCGCGCTCGGCTTCACCGGCGTCCGCGAGGTCCGCGTCGGCAAGCACATCGTGGTCGACGTCGCCGACGGCGCCGACCTCGAGGCGCGGGTCACCGACATGGCGAGGCGCCTGCTCGCCAACCCCGTCATCGAGGAGTTCACCTACCGCGTCGAAGGGGGCTGAGCCCGCCGGGGCGCGGCATACGCTGGGGGTCATGGTCCGCCCGGCTCCCCCACGCGACCCCTGGCAGAACGCCCCCGTGGGCGAGCTGCAGGAACAGCTGCTCCCGCGGTGGTTCGTCGTCCTCGCCCTCCTGAGCGTCCCCGTGGCGATCGCGGTGTTCGTCGCCGCGTTCGCCATGATGCGGTCCGCCGACGAGGTGCCGGTCGCCGAACGGCGGCCGCCGCCGGCGGGCGGGCTCACCCACGCGGTGGGGGAGTTCGCTGTGGGCGACGCCGCGCCGGTGCACTACGACGCCGGCGGCTGCGCGATGCTCGAGGGCATCCGCATCGCGGGGGAGCAGGCCGACCTTGCGGTGCTCTCCGCCGGGCTCGACGCCCTGTGCGGCGCGGACCTCGAGCCGGCGACCGCGGAGCGGGTGCGGGCGTTCGCCGCCGCCGGGGGGGTGGTGCGGTTCGCGGTCTTCGAGGCGACCGGCGTGGACTCGGCCGCGGCCCTCGACGGCCCGCGGATCCTCGTCAACGCCAAGTTCACCCAGACGAACCCGGGGTGGATCGCGCCCCTCGTCGCCCACGACGCGACGCTGCTCGCGCTCGAGCCGGGGCGGGCTGAGGCGGCCGTGGTCGCGCGCCGCGCGGAGCAGGAGGTGTGCACCGCCCTGTTCACCGACTTGCTGCCGAGCCGCGCCTGCGACGACGCCGACGCGCTGCTCGCTGTCGACGACCCGGTGGCAGCCCTGCGGGCGGCCGGCTATCGGTGAGCAAGCTCGCCCGGGCACTGCGCAGACGCTGCCCCCACTGCGGGAGCGGCGGCATCTTCGCCTCGTGGGGCGACCTCGTCGCGCAGTGCCCCGGCTGTGCCTACACGTTCGAGCGCGAGGAGGGCTACTGGGTCGGGGCGATGATCGTGAACCTCGGCATGGCCCAGCTGCTGTTCGCCGTCATCCTCCTCGGCACCATGGCGCTCACCTGGCCCGACGTCCCGTGGTTCGGCGTCGTGGCGGTGTCGGCGGCGGCCATGGTGGGCTTCCCGATCTGGTTCTATCCCCGCTCGAAGACGATCTGGGTGTGGCTCGACGCCGCCGTGCACCCCTACACGCCCGAGGAGCGCGACTGGGAGCGGTGAGGGCCGGGGCGGCTGGCGGTCAGGTTCAGCCGGACGCAGTCGAGCGTCGGGGGCGTCGGCTACCGCTCGACTGCGTCCGGCTGAACCTGAC
>DATLGH010000084.1 GCA_035540635.1 Egibacteraceae bacterium
CCCCCCGGGCATGCCCCCACCGGCCGCGGCCCCTTCCAGGAGGACGAGGACGAGGACGAGGACGAGGTGTTCCGCCGCCCGGCCGACCGACCCCCTGTCGTGATCGGCGACGACGACGACGACCTCGACATCCCGTCCTTCCTGAAGCGGTGAGCCGGGCCGCCCTCGACTCCCCGGCGCGCGCGCTCACGATCCCGGAGGACCCCGCCGCGCGCTTGGCCTTCACCGACCGCGGAGTAGGCAACGTCTCGCTCGCCGTCGGCGGCGGGGACGCCGCGGCGGCGCGCGAGCGCGTGGCCGCCCTCGTCGGCCTTCGCGCGGACGACGCGGTGTACATGGAGCAGACGCACGGGGCGGGGGTGGCCGTCGTGGGTCCCGACGACCGCGGGCGCGGGCTGCGCCGCCGCAGCGACGCCGTGGCCGGAGCCGACGCGATCGTGACCCGGGCGCCCGACGTCGCGCTCGTCGTGCTCGTCGCCGACTGCGTCCCGGTGCTGCTCGTCGACCCGGGGCGGGCGGTCGCCGCCGTGCACGCCGGTCGCCGCGGTGTCGCCACCGGGGTCGTCGGCGCCAGCGTCGCGGTCATGACCGACGCGCCGGAACGCGTCGTCGCCGTGGTCGGGCCGGCGATCGGGGGCTGCTGCTACGAGCTTCCCCGGGAGGTCGTCGACGCGGTCGCCGAGGTGGTCCCCACAGCCCGGACCGAGACCCGCCGGGGAACCCCCGCACTCGACCTGCCGGCCGCCGTGCGCGAACAGCTCGCCGTCGCGGGCGTCGCCACGGTGCGCACGTACGGGGCCTGCACGCGCTGCCACCCCCAGCGGTGGTTCAGCCACCGCGGCGACGCGCCCGAAACCGCCGGCCGTCAGGCCGGCGTGGTGTGCCGCCGGCGCGCACCCGAGACCCCGTTCGACCTCCCCGGTGGACGAGGGGGGGTTGCCTAGACTGATGGAGATGTGCTCGCCGATCGTCTCCGACGATTCCCCGACTCCCGCCGCCGACGCCGAGCGGGTGGTGCCCGCGCGTCTCGCAGCGGTGCGCCGGCGCATCGACGAGGCGGCGCGGCGGGCGGGACGGTCCCCGGGCGCGGTGTCGCTCGTCGCCGTGACGAAGGGCTTCGACGCCAAGGTCGCCCGCGCCGCGGTCACCGCCGGGCAGGTGGACCTCGGCGAGAGCAGGGTGCAGGAGCTCGTCGCGAAGTCGCGCTCCCTCGGGCGGGGTGTCCGCTGGCACTTCGTCGGCCGCCTCCAGCGCAACAAGGTGCGCGATGTGGTCGGGCTCGTGAGCCTCATCCACTCCGTCGACCGGCTCCCGCTGGCCGAGCGGATCGCCGAGGAGGTCCAGGCCCGCTGGTCCGGACGCGTGCAGCGGCTGCTCGTGCAGGTGAACGCCGGGGAGGATCCCGCGAAGGCGGGCTGTCGCATCGACGAGGCCGGGGAGCTCGTCGCGGCGATCCGCAACCTGCCGGGGGTCGCCTGCGAAGGCCTCATGACGATTCCGCCCCTGGGGACGGACCCCCGCCCCGTCTTCTCCCGGCTGCGTGCGCTCCGCGACGAGCTGCGGGAGAAGTTCCCCGAGGTTCAGCACCTCTCCATGGGTATGAGCAGCGACGTCGAGGTCGCTGTGGAGGAGGGGGCGACCGTCGTGCGCGTCGGGGAGGCCGTGTTCGGACCGCGGCCCAGCGCGTGAGGCGAGGAAGCGAGAGAGAGCAGACCATGGCGACGATGTGGAAGCGGATCGGCACCTACCTCGGGCTCATCGAGGAGTACGACGACGAGTACGCCGAGCTGCCCGAGGAGTCGCTGCCCTCCCGGGCTCCCGAGACCGCGCGTATGGAGCCGTCCAACGTGCGGCGCATCGCGCCGAGCCGGCAGGAACCGCCCGGCGAGCCCACGCGCCCGCTCGTGCAGCCGGTGCCGAGCAGCAAGGTCCACATCACGGATCCCACGACCTTCAACGACGTCGAGGAGGTGGGGGACCGGTTCCGCAACGGCATCCCGGTGATCATGAACCTCGCGGGGGCGAGCGAACCCACCGCGAAACGCCTGCTCGACTTCGCGTCCGGGCTCATCTACGGTCTCGACGGACGCATCGAGCGGGTCGGCGACCGGGTCTTCCTCCTGACGCCGCTCGGCACCGAGGTGTCGACCGAAGAACGCCGCCGGCTCACCGAGGGCGGCTTCTTCAACCAGGCGTGAGGAGAACATGAACCCCAACCCGCTGATGCAGGTGCTCTGCATCGCCCTCGACGTCTACTACGTGGTCCTGCTCGTCCGCATCATCCTGTCGTGGGTGCCGTCGCTTCCCGAACCGGTCCAGCCCGTCGCCCGCGGCGTCCGGGCGGTCACCGATCCTCTGCTCAACCCGCTGCGGGGGGTGCTGCCGCCGGTGCGCATCGGCGCCGGCGCGCTCGACCTGTCACCGCTCATCCTCTTCTTCGGCATCATCATCCTGCGCGCGCTCATCTGCCCGGCCGGCGCGGGCCTGTTCTGAACCGCCCGGGCACAGATGCGATGACTCCCGACGACATCGAGCGGCAGGTCTTCAAGGAGCGCTTTCGCGGCTACGACCAGGACGAGGTCGACCGCTTCCTCGACCGGGTCTCAACGCGGATCGAGGAGCTCACCCGGGAACGGGACGCGCTCGCCGAGAAGGTCGGAGCGCTGGAGCGCCAGACGGAGGAGGCGGGGGAGTCGGGAAGCCTCCTTCAGCGCACGCTCCTGGCCGCCCAGCGGACGGCCGACGAAACCGTCGCCGAAGCGCGCGAGCAGGCGGAGCGGACCCTCGAGGAGGCCCGCCGGGAGGCCCACGAGATCATCGCCGACGCCGAGCAGCGGGCCGGCGAGCACGAGCGGCGTGCTCAGGAGGTGCTCGACCACGTGCGCCGCGCGGTCGAGGACCTGTCGCGTTTCCGCAGCGAGTACCGTGAGCGCGTGGAGGCGGTGATCGCCGAGCAGCTCGCGATGCTCGACCGTGCCGGTGACCTGCCCGAGATTCCCGACGGCCTTGCTGCCCTCGCCCACGTCGACACCCCGGCGGGAACCGACGCCGAGGAAGTCGGGCGCGTGTACTGGGAGCACGGCCCGGAGACGTGAAGCGCAGGACTGCTAGCATGCGCAGCCGGGCCAGGGCCTATGCGGCGTGGACGCCAAGCGCGCCGATGCGGGGCCGTATGAGGGAAGGAATCAGGATGGTGGTGCGTCGGTGATCGTCGTCAGCATGGTGCTGGTGATCATCGGGGCGGTGACCCTGGTGATCGGGGTTTTCGCCGGGGATGACCTCACCCTTGTGTACGTGTCGATCCTCTCCTGCCTGCTGGCCGGCGTCTTCCTCGTCATCGGCATCATCCGCGGGCGACCGGGCCGAGCTGCGGCCGGCGCTCCCGCTGGTGGCGAAGCGGCCCCGACGTGGTCGGGGTCACCCGGATGGTCGCCTGGCTCGACCGACCGCCCGGCGCCGGGACCCCAGCCCGCGCCCGGCCCGGTGAGCACACCAATGCCCGCACCGCTCGGCAGCGGTGCGGGCCCGGCCGCGGCCGACGAGGCGCCGGCGGGTCGTGTGCAGGTCGTGACGGAGGAGGGCAGCGGCGGGGAGCAGTCGCGGTGGCGCCCCGGCGCGGTGGCGGGCCTACGGCCCGTCGCCACGAGGTCAGGCGACGACGGCGAGGACGAGGACGTGACGGCGACGCTGCCGGCCCCGGCACCCGCCGGCCCCGCCGAGGAGCCCGCGAGCCCAGCCGACGAGGCGGCGGAGGCGCCCGCGGCCGAGCCTGCTCCTGCTCCTGCTCCGGCGCCGCTGCGCAAGCTCCGGCTGAAGAAGACGGCGGCGAAGCGCGCTCCGGAGGCCGCGCCCGCGCCGGTCGCGGAGCCCCCGGCCGCGGCGCCTGCCGCGGCAGCGCCGGTCGCGCCCGCCCCCGTCGCACCGGAGCCCGTCGCCGAGCCGCAGGAGGGCACGGAAGAGGTCGCACCCCCGGTTGTCGAGGTGCCGGTCGTCGCGCCGAGAAAGCGGGCCGCCAGGAAGGCCACGAAAAAGGCTGCGGCCAAGAAGGCCGCGGTGAAGAAGGCGACGAAGAAGGCCGTCGCGAAGAAGGCGACCACGAAGAAGGTCGCGGCGAGCAAGAAGGCGACCACGAAGGTCGCGGCGAGCAAGAAGGCGACCACGAAGAAGGTTGCCGCGAAGAAGGCCGCAGCCATCGAGACGGCGGTGGCGAAGGCCGTGGCCGCGAAGAAGGCGACGAAGAAGGCCGCCGCGAAGAAGGCAACGAAGAAGGCCGCGGCGAAGCGGTCCGGCGGTCGTGTGGAGGACCGCGTGCAGTTCCACGCCGCGCTCGCCGGGATCCCCGGCGTGGGTCCTTCGAAGGTCGACGCCCTCTTCGAGCAGTTCGGCAGCGTCTCGGCGCTGCAGGCGAGCAGCGCGGAGGAGATCGCGCGGACGCCCGGCGTGTCCCTGCTCGTCGCCCGCCGGATCGTCGAGGCGCTGGGCTGACCGCGGCCCACGTCATCGGACCTGCCGCTGGGGGCCCGACGTCGTGCGGGCCGCCACGGAGGCCGGCGGGCGCCTACGGCGCGCCGGCGACTCGCCGGGCGGCCCGGCGGGCGGCCCGCTCCAGCGGGTGGCGGGCGTAGCCGTAGACGGCGAGCAACCCGAGGTAGAGGGGCGCCGCCAGCGCGCCGAGACGCTCGGCGTGGCGGACGTGGACGAGCTCGTGGGCGAGCAGGGGCGGGGTGGGCTCGTCGAGGCAGATGACGACGTGACCGATCGCCACGGCGGCGTAGCCGTGGCGGCGGAGCAGGGCCGCGGTGAGCCCGCGAGCCCCGGAGAACAGCAGCACTCCCTCACGGGGCCGGGGACGCACCCCCGACAGGCATCCGGCGACGAGCCCGGGAACGGTGAGCGGCGCCGCCCAGGCGTAGGCGGCCACGCGGGTGGCGACGTGGCGCGGCGCTGGCGGCTCCCAACGGGCGAGGGCCGCGAGGGCGGGGGGCTCCCACGACGGCGGGACCGTGCGGGCGTCCCGGGCCGACCCGAGCGGGGCGCGTAGCGGGGTCTCGAGGGGGACCGGCGAACCGGAGAGGTCCGGAGGAGGCGCGATCTTCTCGAAGGTCCGTCGGGCGGCGACGACGCCGGCGGCCGCCGCGGCAGCGAGCACGGCAGCACCTGTCATCCACGAGCGGCGCGTCACCTCGCGACCGCCAGGTTGACCCGGACGCGGGCGTCGGAACCCAGCGCCAGCTCGTGGCCCCCCTCGGCCGGGCCCCGGCGGAGCGCGACCGCGAGGACCTCACGGGCGACCTCCCCGCCGTGGCGGTCGAGCGCCGCGGCGGCGTCGTCCTCCGCGGCGATCTCCAGGTCGATGCGGTCGTCGAGCGCGAGACCGGCCTGCTTGCGCAGGTCGTTGAGTCCGCGCACGAGCTCGCGGGCGAGGCCCTCGAGGCGCAGCTCCTCGTCGACGGCCACGTCGAGCGCGACGCTGTAGGGGCCCTCGCTCGCGACGTGCCACCCGCTCGCCGACTCCTCGAGAACCTGGACGTGCTCGGACCGGATGCGCACAGGGACCCCGCCGACGGTCACCTCCGCCTCCCCCCTCGCGTGGAGCGTCGCGGCGAGGTCGTCCGGGTCCGTCGCCTCGATTGCCGCCGCGACGGCAGGGGTCCGCGCCCCGAAGTCGGGGCCGAGGGCGCGGAAGCTCGGCTTGACCCGGTAGGCGACGAGTGCGTCGCCGCCCTGGGGCATCTCGATGCCCTTGACGTTCAGCTCTTCGGCGACGACCGGCGCGACGGCCGGCCAGGCGGCACGGTCGCCGGCGGGCAGGGTCACCACCGCTCTGCGCAGCGGCTGGCGCAGACCGAGCTTCGCCTCGTTGCGCGCACGGCGTCCGAGCTCGACGATGCGCCGGGCGACGGCCATGGCCGACCGCAGCGCGTCGTCGGCGGCGGCTCCGTCGGCGACGGGGAACTCGAGGAGGTGGACGCTCGCGGGCGCGTGAGCGTCGACGTTGCGCACGAGGTTGGTGTAGAGCTCGTCGGCAAGGAACGGCACGAACGGCGCCAGCAGGGCGCTCAGCGTCACGAGGCACTCGTGGAGGGTCGCGAACGCGGACTCCTTGTCCGCGCCGAGGGTCCCGCCCTCCTCCTGGGGGCGCCAGAAGCGCTGGCGGCTGCGCCGCACGTACCAGTTCGAAAGATCGTCGACGAACGTCGCGATCGCACGGCCTGCGGCGGTCGTGTCGTAGCCCTCGAGGCTCGCGTCCACCGTCTTCACGAGCGCTGCGAGCTCGGCGAGCACCCAGCGGTCGAGGATCGGGCGCCTGTCCAGCGGCGGCGTGTCCGACGCGCCCGGGGACCACTTGTCGATGCGCGCGTAGGTGGCGAAGAAGTAGTAGGTGTTCCAGACGGTGAGGAGAAACTTGCGGATGACCTCGTCGAGCGGCTCGGGGCCGACCCGGCGCGCGACCCACGGCGAGCCGTCGGTCAGCAACAGCCAGCGCAGCGCGTCGGCCCCCCGTGACTCGATGAGCTCCCAGGGGTCGAGGATGTTGCCGAGCGACTTCGACATCTTCTTGCCGTCGGCGTCGACGATGTGGCCGAGGACCAGCACGGTGCGGTAGCTGTTCGCGTCGAACAGCAGGGTCGCCACCGCCATGAGCGAGTAGAACCACCCGCGTGTCTGGTCGACGGCCTCGCAGATGAAGTCGGCGGGGAAGTGGGCGCGGAAGCGGTCCTCGCTGCCGGGTACGTGGGGGTACCCCCACTGGGCGAAGGGCATCGAGCCGGAGTCGTACCAGGCGTCGATCACCTCGGGGACGCGGCGGGCGGTGCCCGGGCAGGAGGCGCAGGGGAGCGCGACCTCGTCGACGGCGGGACGGTGGGGATCGAGCTCCGAGAGGTCCTCGCCGGCCTTCGCGCCGAGGTCCGTGAGCGACGAAACCGCCGTGACCGACCCGCAGTCCCCGCAGCGCCACAGCGGCAGGGGCGTGCCCCAGTAGCGCTCACGCGACAGCGACCAGTCGACGTTGTTGCGCAGCCAGTCCCCGTAGCGTCCGTCGCGGATGTGCGGCGGGTGCCAGTCCACGTCCGCGTTCTCCTCGAGCAGGCGGTCGCGGATCTTCGTCGTGGCGATGTACCACGAGGGCTTCGCGTAGTACAGCAGCGGCGTCGCGCACCGCCAGCAGAAGGGATAGGTGTGCGTGTACTCGCCGGCGCGCAGGAGCAGCCCCTTGGCCCGCAGCGCCTCGATGATCCCCGGGTCCGCAGCCTTCACGAACTGCCCGGCGAAGTCGGTGACCCGCTCGTCGAAGCGGCCCTCGAGGTCGACGGGGTTCACGACGGGCAGTCCATGCGCGCGGGACGCCGCCATGTCGTCGGCCCCGAAAGCCGGTGCGAGGTGAACGAGGCCCGTGCCCTCGTCCGTCGTCACGAAATCAGCGGTGACGACGACGTGGGCGCCCCCGGCGAGGTCGGCGTCGAGGTAGGCGAACGGTGGGCGGTAGCGCGCCCCAACCAGCTCGGACGTCGCGACCTCGCGGAGCACCTCCGCGCCCTCTGCCAGCACCGTCTGCACGAGGTCGGCCGCGAGCACGACCGGATCCCCTGAGGGCGTCCGCGCGAGGACGTAGCGAATGCCCTCCCCGACTGCCACCGCGGTGTTCGACACGAGGGTCCACGGCGTCGTCGTCCATACGAGCAGGGAGGCGCCCGCGTCGGCCAGCGGCCCGTCGGCGAGGGGCAGCCGCAGGTACACCGAAGGATCGACGGCGGTCGCGTAGCCCTGTGCGACCTCGTGGTCGGACAGCGCGGTCCCGCAGCGGGGACAGTAGGGCACCACCCGGTGGCCCTCGTAGACGAGGCCCTCGTCCCACAGCTTGGCCAGCGACCACCAGACGCTCTCGACGTAGGACGTCGACATCGTCCAGTACGCGTCGGCGGTGTCGACCCAGAAACCGACCCGTTCGGTGAGCCGCTCCCACTCCTCGACGTAGCGGGTGACCGACGCCCGGCACCGCTCGTTGAACGCCGCAACGCCGTAGGCCTCGATGTCGGGCTTGCGCGTGAAGCCGAGCTCCTTCTCGACCTCGAGCTCCACGGGGATGCCGTGGCAGTCCCAGCCCGCCTTGCGGGGGACGCGGTAGCCCTTCATCGTCCGGTAGCGGGGGAAGACGTCCTTGAAGACCCGCGCCTCCATATGGTGCACGCCCGGCTTGCCGTTCGCGGTCGGTGGCCCCTCGAAGAAGCGGAACAGCGGCCCGTCCGCGCGCGACTCGAGGGAGCGCGCGAAGATCCGCTCCTCCCTCCACCGCTCGAGCACCCGGCGCTCGAGCGCCGGGAAGTCGGGCTGCTGATCGACAGGCTCGAAACCCACACGTCCTCCTGGGCACGTCACCGCGGAATGTGCAGGCATGGTAGCGCCCGGCCCGGTGGTGCCTTCCTGCGCCCCCGCGCCAGTACACTCGCCTGCCATGAGCGCAACGAGCACCGACACGACCGGCGGCGCGGCCGACGAGCAGCCCGCGAGCCGGTGGAGAGCACGCCTGCAGGAACGCGGCCGGGAACGCGACTCGGGGGCGACCCCGGGCTCGACGGGCACGCCGGCTGGTGCGACGGCACCCGAGCCCCCGTCCCGGCGGGCGCTGCCCGGCCGCCTCGTGAAGGTGACGACGTTCGGCGTGGCGGCCATCTGGCTGCTGCTGGACCAGGCCACGAAGGTGCTCGCGGTGGCGCAGCTGCCCGCCACCGGGATCGTCGGGGTGGAGCTAGGCTTCGTCGACCTGCGGCTCGTCCGCAACCCCGGGGGCGCGTTCGGCATCCCCGGTTTCCCTGGCCTGTTCCTCGTCGTGACCCTGCTCGTCCTCGTCCTCGTCGTGCGGGCGCTGCCGCGCACCGACCGCCTGTCCCTCGCGGTCGTGTACGGCCTCGTGACCGGAGGAGCCCTCGGCAACGTCACCGACCGCCTCCTGCGCGACCCCGGATTCCCCTCCGGGCACGTCGTCGACTTCATCGACCTCGGCTGGTGGCCGGTGTTCAACCTCGCCGACGTCGGCATCGTCGTGGGGGCCGTGGGCATCGCGATCCTGCTCACGATCGTCGACCGCGAGGAGCGCGCCGCCGAGGCCGAGCGCGCCCAGCACCGTTCCGTGCGACCGGAGACCTCAGCCCCCGCGCGATGACCCTGCTCGACCGCACGGTCGGGCCCGAGGACGAGGGCAGTCGCGCCGACGTCGCCGTCGCCGGCTGGCTCGGGGAGCCGCGGAGCAGGGCACAGTCCCGCATCGAGGCGGGTGAGGTCACGGTAGACGGCGTCGCAGTCGCGAAGTCGCACCGGCTGCGGGCGGGCGAGCGCGTGCGGGTCGCCCGGCGCGAGGAGCCACCGGCGCCCGTTCCCGGGGCGGTCCCCATCCGCTACGCCGACGCGCACCTCCTCGTCGTCGCAAAGCCGGCCGGGCTCGTCGTGCACGCCGGCGCCGGCCCCGGGGAAGGCAGTCTCGTTGACGCGCTCGCGGCGATGGGCGTTGCGCTCGCCGACCCCTGCGGGCCCCACGACGGCCCCTGCCCGACCCGTCGCCCGGGAATCGTGCACCGTCTCGACCGCGGCACCTCCGGGCTGCTCGCCGTGGCGAAGACCGTCGCCGCCTACGAGGGGCTCGCCGCGCTGTTCCGCGCGCATGACGTGGAGCGGGTGTACACGGCGCTCGTCGACGGCGTCCCCGACCCGCCGTCGGCCACGATCGACGCCCCGATCGCGCGGTCGGCGACCCGGCGCACGCGGTTCACCGTCGACTCTGCCGGCCGCCGCGCGGTCAGCCACTACGACGTCGACGAGGACTTCACGCGCGCCGCCGCACTCACCGTCCGCCTCGAGACCGGGCGCACCCACCAGGTGCGCGTGCACCTCGCAGCGGTCGGGCATCCCGTGTCGGGCGACCGGGCGTACGGGGCGTCGGCCGCCCTCGCCGCCGAGCTCGGACTCGACCGGCCGGCGCTGCACGCCCGCAGGCTCGCGTTCACCCATCCGCTCACCGGCGAACGCGTGTCGGTCGAGGAGCCGCCGCCCCCCGACATCGCGCGGGCTCGCGACGCACTGCGCGCGCCGAGCAGGTGACGGCCCACCCCCGCGGGCGGGGGCCAGGACGGGGACGCAAGCGAGCAGGCACTACACTGACCGCCTTCCCCCGGGCTTCCCCGCCTCTTCCCCTGCGAACTCCACGGTTGTAATTTAGACCCGCAGCCGAGACCCCAGAGGGGGTGAGATGGGCGACTCCTTCGTCCACCTTCACACGCACACCGAGTACTCCATGCTCGACGGCGCGAGCCGTGTCGACGCGCTCATGCGCCGGGTCGCCGAGCTCGGCATGCCGGCCCTGGCCATCACCGACCACGGGAACATGTTCGGGGCGGTGGACTTCTACAAGGCGGGGCACCGCCACGGTGTGAAGCCGATCCTCGGCTGCGAGGTCTACGTCGCGCCGGGAAGCCGGTACGCCAAGGGCGGGCGGCACGCGGGGCGGATCGAGGGGTCGGACGCGCGCGCCGAGCCCTACTACCATCTGACGCTCCTCGCGGAGAACCAGGCCGGCTACCGAAACCTCATGCGGCTCGTCTCCCGTGCCTACCTCGAGGGCTACTGGTACAAGCCCCGTGCCGACAAGGAGCTGCTCGCCGAGCACGCCGAGGGGCTCATCTGCCTGTCCGGCTGCCTCGGCGCGGAGGTCAACCAGCTGCTGCTCGGCGGCGACCGCGCGGCGGCGCTGGCCGCTGCCGCCGAGCACCGGGACATCTTCGGCGCCGACCGCTACTACGTGGAGCTGCAGGACCACGACGTCATCCCCGAACAGCGGGCGAACAACCCGGAGCTCGTCGCCATCGCCCGCGACCTCGGCGTCGGCCTCGTCGCCACGAACGACAGCCACTACACCGAGCAGGCTGACGCCGAGGCACACGACGTGCTGCTGTGCATCCAGACCGGGGCCAAGAAGGACGACCCCAACCGCTTCCAGTTCAAGGGCGACCAGTTCTTCGTCAAGTCCGCCGAGGAGATGCGGGGCCTCTTTGCCGACCGTCCCGAGACGTGGCGCAACACCCTCGAGATCGGGGAGCGGTGCAACGTCGAGCTCACGTTCGGCCGCCACCACCTGCCGGCGTTCCCCTGCCCCGACGGCCTGAGCGAGGCCGCCTACCTGCGCCGCAAGGTCTACGCGGGCGCCGAACGCCGCTACGGGTCGACGCTGCGAGCCGACGTGGAGGAGCGGCTGCGCACCGAGCTCGCGGTCATCGAGCAGATGGGCTTCCCCGGCTACTTCCTCATCGTCGCCGACCTCTGCGAGTACGCGCGGTCTGCGAGCATCAGGGTCGGCCCCGGGCGTGGATCGGCGGCTGGCTGCCTCGTTGCGTACTGCACCGGGATCACCGACCTCGACCCCATCCGCTACGGTCTCATCTTCGAGCGCTTCCTCAACCCCGAGCGCGTGTCGATGCCCGACATCGACATGGACTTCGACGAGCGCCGCCGCGGCGAGATGATCCGCTACACGACGGAGAAGTACGGCGACGACAAGGTCGCACAGATCGTCACCTTCTCCACCATCAAAGCGAAGCAGGCCATCCGCGACTCCGCCCGCGTGCTCGGCTACCCGTTCGGTTTCGGCGACCGGCTCACCAAGATGATGCCCCCGCCGGTCATGGGCAAGGACAAGCCGCTCGCGGAGGCGCGCCGGCTGTCGGCCGAGCTGCGCCAGGCATGGGAGCACGAGCCGGACGCGAAGAAGGTGCTCGACACCGCCCTGAGCCTCGAAGGGCTGCGCCGCCAGCACTCGATCCACGCCGCCGGGGTCGTCATCGCGCCCGACCGCATCACCGAGTACACCCCCATCCTCCGCCTGGAGGCGGACGGCGAGATCGTCACCCAGTACGACGGCGGCATGGTCGAGGACATCGGCCTGCTGAAGATGGACTTCCTCGGGCTGCGCAACCTCACGGTCATCAGCGACTGCCTCGCCCACATCGAGGCGAAGACCGGCGAGCGCATCGCCATCGAGGAGATCCCCCTCGACGACCCCGCGACCTACAAGATGCTCGCCGGGGGCGACACCGACGGGGTTTTCCAGCTCGACTCGGCCGGGATGAAGGCGCTGTGCCGCCACTTGCAGCCGGACTGCTTCGACGACATCATCGCGCTGCTCGCGCTCTACCGGCCCGGGCCGATGTCCGCGGGGCTGCACAACGAGTACGCCGAGCGCAAGCACGGACGCTCAAAGGTCCGCGTGCCCCACCCCGACCTCGAGGAGATCCTCGCCGGCAGCTACGGCCTGCTCGTCTACCAGGAGCAGGTCCTGAAGATCGCTCAGCAGCTCGCCGGGTTCAGCCTCGGCCAGGCCGACCTGCTGCGCCGCGCCATCGGCAAGAAGAAGCAGGCCGAGATGGACGCGCAGAAGTCGAAGTTCTGTGACGGCTGCGTGGCCAACGGCTACGACCCCAAGCTCGCCCGCGACCTGTGGGACCTCATCGAGGGCTTCGCCGACTACGCGTTCAACAAGTCGCACTCGGCGGGCTACGGGCTCGTGAGCTACCAGACCGCCTGGCTGAAGGCGCACTACCCGGTCGAGTACATGGCGGCGCTGCTCACGAGCGTGAAGACGAACAAGGACCGCCTGCCCCTCTACCTCCACTCGTGCCGGATGATGGGCATGACCGTCCTGCCGCCCGACGTGAACACCTCGGAGATGGACTTCGCCCCGTCTCCGGACTCCGGCCGACCCGAGGTGCGCTTCGGTCTCTCGGCGGTCCGCAACGTCGGCGAGGCCGTCGTCGACTCCATCATCGCCACGCGCACCGCGAAGGGCCGTTTCGCCGACTTCGCCGACTTCTGCCGCAAGGTCGACGCCTCGGTGCTCAACCGCCGCACGGTCGAGTCGCTGGTCAAGGCCGGGGCGTTCGAGTCCCTAGGGCATCCCCGCAAGGGGCTGCTGCTCGCCTTCGAGACGATCTGCGAGCACGCCCTGTCGCGCAAGCGGGCGGAGGCCGAAGGGCAGTTCTCGCTGTTCGGCGACGCCGACAGCGACGGGTCCGAGGGGCTCGTCGACGCTGCGCCGATCCCCGACGTGGAGTTCGAGCGGAAGGAGAAGCTCGCCGCCGAGCGCGAGATGCTCGGGCTCTACGTCTCCGATCATCCCCTCCTCGGACTCGAGCGGCTCGTGGCCCAGATGTCGACCGCACCGATCGCACGGCTGCTCGAGCAGGGGGCCCCCGGCCAGGTCGCCGTGGCGGGGATCCTCACCGGCATCACGAAGAAGTTCACGAGGCGGGGCGAGCCCTACGTCGTCGGGACTCTCGAAGACCTTCAGGGCAGCGTGGAGGTGATCCTCTTCCCGCAGGTGTACCAGGCGGCCCAGGAGATCCTCATCGAGGACACACTCCTGTGCGTGACGGGGCGTCTCGACGACGCCGACACCCCCAAGCTCATCGCCTCCGACGTGCACGCCCCCGACGTGAGCGACGCCATGGGGTCCCCGTTGCGGTTGGTCCTCGCGCCCCGGCAGTGCACGCCCGAGGTGGTCGCCCGCCTGCGGGAGATCCTCGCCGGCCACCCGGGCGTCGTCCCCGTGCACCTCCACCTCGCCGGCTGCGAAGCGAACGGCACGACGCTGCGCCTCGGTGGGGAGCTCTGCGTCGCCCGCAGCCCCGGGCTCTACGCGGAGCTGAAGATGCTGCTCGGGGCAGACGCGGTCGCCTGAGCGGGGATGGTCGCCGGCGGCGGCCGGCGGTGTCCGCCACTCGTGGCGCCTGCCAGAAGCCGAGGCCGACGCGGGCTACTTTGGGCCGCGTCCGGGTGTGACCTCGTGAGGAGCGCGCGTGCGGCGGTGGTGGGTGATCGGCGGTGTCGGGGTGGTCGCCGCCGCCGTGGCGATGGCGGCGGGCGCCTACGCGGCCGTCGGCCAGCAGCGTGAGCGCGCCGCGCGGCTCGCGGCGATCGAGGTCGCCGAGGACTTCGTCGAGGCCTGGCAGGCCGCCGACTGGGGGCGCATCGACGCGCTCGTCGCCGAGCCCGCGACCGGGGCAGGGGCCCGGCACGCCGAGGCGGTGGAGGCGCTCGGGCTCAGCGACGCCGCTGTGAGGCTCCGCGGCGTGGCGTTCGACGAGCCGGTGCCGGGAGAGGCGACCGCGTCCTACGCGGCGAGCTTCACCGTCTCCGGCCTGGGGCAGTGGAGCTACGAGGGCAGCTTCACGCTGCTGCCCGCCGAGGGCCGGTGGGTCATCGACTGGGGCCCGCAGACCCTCCACCCCGAGCTCGCCGAAGGCCAGCGCCTCGAACGCGAGCGGCACTGGCCGGCCCGCGCGCCCCTGCTGGACCGCAACGGCGCCGACCTCGCCGGCGGACCCTTCGCCGGAGTCGCCGGCAGCGTGGGGGAGGCGACGCAGGAGCAGCTGGAGGCCCTCGGCGCGCCCTACGAGCCGGGCGACGCGGTGGGCCAGTCGGGCCTGCAGCGCTCGCTCGAGCGTCGCCTGGCCGGCCAGCCCGGCGGCGCCGTCCGCGTCGTGGCCGGACCGGGCGAGGGGCAGCCCGAGCCGGTCGTGGTCGCGGTCCTCCACGAGTTCCCGATGATCGAACCGGACCCGGTCCGCACCACCCTCGACCCCGGCGTCCAGGAGGCCGCACGGGCCGCGCTCGCCCCGCTCGCCAGCCCGTCGGCGCTCGTCGCGGTCGACGTGCGCACCGGCGAGGTCCGCGCCGTCGCGAACGCCCCCCTGGGCGGCTTCGACCGGGCGCTGTCGGGCCGCTACCCACCGGGGTCGACGTTCAAGGTCGTGACGACCGTCGCGCTGCTGTCCCACGGCCTCGACCCCGCCGCCACCGTCCCCTGCCCCGGCACCGTCAGCGTCGGGGGCCGCAGCTTCCGCAACGCCGGGTTCGCCGCCCTCGGCCCCATCAGCTTCCGTGACGCCTTCGCCGAGTCCTGCAACACCGCGTTCGTCGGCGAGGCGGAGCGGCTGCCCGCCGGGATGCTCGAGGCGACCGCCCGCCAGTTCGGCTTCAACGTCGACTACGACATCGGCGTGCCGGTGGCCGACGCCCGGTTCCCCGAGCCCGTCGACCCCGTCGAGCACGCTGCCGCCGCGATCGGCCAGGGCCGGGTCGAGGCGACGCCCCTGCACATGGCGAGCGTCGCGGCGGCGGTTGCCCGCGGCCGCTGGGTCCCTCCCCGCGTCCTCGTCGACGAGCCGCCCGACGAGACCCTCGCCGAACCGCTGCCCCCCGCGGTGATCGCTCAGCTCACCGAACTCATGCGCAACGCCGTCGCCGCGGGAACCGGCACAGGCGCGCAGGTGCCCGGCGAGCCGGTCGCGGGCAAGACCGGCACGGCGGAGTTCGGCGCCGGGGCGCGCACGCACGCGTGGTTCGTCGCGTTCCGTGGCGACCTCGCGGTCGCGGTGCTCGTCGAGGGAGGCGGATTCGGGGGCGCGGTGGCCGCCCCGGCCGCGGCGCGCTTCTATGCCGCCGTGGGCTGACCGCCGGGGGGCGGCGGTCGTGAGCGGCGAATGGAGCGCCGCGGCGCGGTGAGCCAGCAGGTCAGGCGGCCCGTGCGGGACGGCCGGTGGGGGCCGACTCGAGCGGCGGCGCCGCGGAGCGGTGCGCGACCGCGTCGAGGACGCCACGGGCGAACTCGCCGAGTGCGACGAGCACGAGCCCGGTCACGACCGGATGCATCCACTCCGCCCGCAGCTCCTGCCCGAAGGCGGAGAAGGCGGAGTAGCCGAGCATCCACGCGAGGCCGGCCCCTACAGCGACGGCGACGGTGCGGGTCAACGCCGCGGGGGCGCGGACCGGGACGAGCTCGTCGAGCGCCTGAAGGACGACGGACAGCGCCAGCGCGAGCGCGACGAGAACGAGGAAGGCATACATCTCCACTGCTCCTGCTCGATGCGGTCGGCGAGGCGGTTGCCTCGCTCGTCGTGTTGGACCCGGAGGAGTCGCGATGGTTACCGGCCGCGCAGGCCGAGGTGCGGGACAATGGCGCCGTGCACGTCGATCCCGAGCTCGTCCGCGCCGTCCAGCGGGGGGAACCCGACGCCATGGAGGCGCTCATCCGCGCGACCTACGGGTCCGTGTACGCGCTCTGCCGGCGGCTGCTCGACGACCCCGCCGACGCGGCGGACGCGACACAGGAGGTCTACCTGCGGGTGGTCCGTTCGGTGCTCGGCTTCCGGGGGGAGGCGGCGTTCAGCACGTGGCTTCACCGGGTGACGACGAACGTGTGCGCAACGGCGCTGCGCCGGCGAGGTGACGTGCGCGCACGTGGCCAGGTCGCCGGTCACACGGCGTTCGCCGTACCGGGGGGAGCCGACGAGCTCGCGTCCGGCGACGACACCGAGGGCCGGGTGGCCGAACGCGACGCGGTACGCCGCCTGGGGCGGGCCATCGACGACCTCCCGGCGCACGCGCGGGCCGTCGTCGTCCTGCGTGACGTGCGCGGGCTGTCGACGAAGGAGGCGGCGGACGTCCTCGGCGTGAGCGAGGAGGTCGTCAAGGTGCGCCTGCACCGGGCGCACGCAAAGCTGCGCGCGCTGATGGCCGACCACCAGGCCAGGGCGCCGGATCCCGCGGCGGCCGGCGAGGTGCGCCCGGGCGTGCGAGAGGGGAGGCGGTCGTGAGCAGGATCTGCGACGAGGTGGAGCGCCAGCTGCCCGCCGTCGTCGACGGCACCGCTGCCCGGTGGCGTCGCCGGCTCGTCGAGGTGCACCTGCGCCGCTGCGCGCGCTGCCAGGAGGCGAGGGCGCAGCAGGCCGCGCTCGCCGCGGGCCTCGAGCAGCTGGGCGCAGCGGCCGCCGGGGGGGCGCCGCCGGACGGCCTGCTCGACGCGCTGCTCGAGCAGGCGGAGCGCCCGGGGGTGCGCGGGCGGGCGGCCGTCCCCGCGCGTGGGGCGGTCAGCGGTGCCCGGCCCGGTCTGTCGCTGCTGCTGCTCGTCGCCGCTGCGGGAGCGGGCACGGCAACCGGCTACGCGAGCTGGCGTGCCGCCCGAGCGGTGCGGGGGCGCCTCGGGCGCCTCGGGCGGCGGCGGTGACCCCGAGCCTCAGCCGGCGGCGGGATCTTTCGGCGGGACGAGGCTGATGTCGCCCGCCGCGGGGACACGTGTGGGGAACAGCCCGGCGCCGGCGCACTCCTCTGCGAACCACCGGGCGTCACGGACGGCGCAGCCGCGGGGGTCGTTGTTGAAGAAGCAGTACACCTCGGCGCTGCCGTAGAGCTCGGCCACCGCGCCGGCACGGTCGGCGAGGGCGTCGCGTTCGTAGCAGGGCCACGGCCCCGCCCCCTCGTGGAAGCGCACGTAGCCCCAGTCGGCGGTGCGCCACAGCGGCGACACCCACCGCGACCGCCGGTCGGCGAGGCAGAGGGCGGCGCCGCGAGCGGCCAGCAGCGCGCGGGTGGACTCCGTGAACCAGGACTCGTGGCGCAGCTCGACGGCGACGCGCACGCCGCGCGGGAACTCGGCGAGCGCGGCGTCGAGGCGGTCGAGATTGGCGGGGAAGTTCGGGGGCAGCTGGAGCAGGACGGGTCCGAGCTTGTCACCGAGCCCCCGGATCGCGGCGACGAACCGGCCCACGGGCTCTTCGGGGTCCTTGAGCTTCTTCATGTGGCTGAGGTAGCGGCTCGCCTTCGGGCACAGCACGAAGTCGTCGGGCGTCGCGTCGCGCCACGCGGCGAAGCGCGACCGCTCCGGCAGGCGGTAGAAGCTCGCGTTGATCTCCACCGTCGTGAACCGTGCGGCGTAGTGGGCCAACCACTCGCGCTGCGCGAGCTCCATCGGGTAAAAGGCGCCCCGCCAGTCGCGGTACTGCCAACCGGACGTGCCGACGAGGACGGTCACTCCTCGGCGGCGCTCGCCGGGGCCTCGGCCGCCTCGCTGTCGGCCTGCCGCTGGTTCCACCACGTCAGCCCGAAGACCCCGACGGCGGCGACGACGAGGGCGACGTAGCCGTTGCGGCTGATGCCGAGGAGGCGGAACTCCGTGTCCGTGCGGACGAGCTCGAGCAGGAAGCGGATCGTGCCGTAGCCGACGAGGTAGGCGAAGATGAGGGAGCCCTTCGCGAGGCGCCCGGAGCGCCCGAGCAGGATGAGCACGCCGGCGAGCACGAGGTTGGCGAGCGACTCGTAGAGGAACGTCGGGTGGACCGGCAGGGGCTCCCGGTCGATCTCGAGGCCCCACGGCAGCCCGGTCGGCGTGCCGTAGAGCTCCTGGTTGAAGTAGTTGCCCCATCGCCCGACGGCGTGGGCGAGCGGGATGCAGGGCGCGGCGGCATCGAGGAACGCCGGCGTGAGCGCGCCCTGGCGGCGCAGGTAGAGCAGGCCGGCGAGCCCGCCGAGGGTGAGACCGCCGAAGAAGGCGAGGCCGCCCTCCCAGATGAAGAGCACGGCCCAGGGGCGGTCGAGGAAGCGGTCGAGGTTGGTGGACACGTAGGCCAGTCGCGCCCCGACGAGCCCCGCGAGGATCGCCCAGACCGCGGTGCGGTCCGCGAGGTCCGGATCACCGCCGACGGCGCCGTAGCGCCGCCGCATCAGCCACACCGCGAGCACCGCGCCGAGGGCGATCGCCAACCCGTAGTAGTGCAGGGTGAGCGGCCCGATCTCCAGCGCGTTGTCGGTCGGCGAGGGGATGGTGGCCACCATGTACGGCATGCTAGTCCCTTGTCGGCCGTGGGCGTCGGCGGCGGGCCGCCCGCCGGAGCGTCGGCGCCGTCAGTTGAGCTGGGCGCCGTTCGGGCCGGCGGGGCGCAGGGAGCCGACCCTGCCGAAGTGGCGCATGAGGCTCGCCTCCCGCCGCAGCATGGCCAGCGTGGCGGCCAGGCGCGTACCGGTCGAGTCGAGCTCGAGCAGCCGCTGCTGGTCGGGGACCTCCGTCTGCAGCGCCGCGGCGGCGAGGTAGGCGAGCTCGTCCGGATCGGACGGCAGCCGCCCGAGGAGCTCGTCGGGCGCTCCCAGGCCCGCGAGGTAGGGCACGAGCAGGTCGCGCAGCTGGGCGGCACGGGCACGGTCGCTCGCCGCGGCACAGCCCTCCGCCAGCAGCTCGACGCGTGCCTTGAGGTACGGCGTCCCCGGCACGAGCTCCTGCACGCGGAAGCGCTGCACGCCCCGGGTGAGGATGTCCGACCGGCCGTCGGCCAGGGGCGTGACCGACTCGATCTGTGCGACCGTGCCGACCTCGAAGATCTCGGCACAGCCGCCGACCTCCTTGCCGGCCTGGATCGCCACGACCCCAAAGCGCCGGTCGGCGGCGAGGCAGTCCTCGAGCATGGTGCGGTAGCGCGGCTCGAAGACGTGCAGGGGGAGCGGCCTGCCCGGGAACAGGACCACATGCAGCGGGAACAGGGGCAGCTCCATCGCAGCCCAGCCTATGTGTGCGGCTGTGCCTTGTCTCCGGCCCCCCGAAGCCCCGGTAGAGTCGATGCCATGATCCCCGTTGTCGATCTGCGCGGCGGGCGGCCCTGTCCTGCCGAAGGCCTGCGCGCCGGTGGTGGCGTCGCCGGGCGCGTCCGCGAGACCGTCGCCGACATCCTCGCCGCCGTGCGCGCCGAGGGGGACGCGGCCGTGCGGCGCCACACCGCCGCGCTCGACGGCTACGACGGCGAAGTCCGCGAGGTGGGACGCCAGGAGGTGACGGACGCCGTAGCCCAGCTCGATCCCGCGCTGCGGGGTGCGCTGGAGCGCGCCGCGGACCAGGTGCGCTGGTTCCACGAGCGCGCCCGTCCCGGGGACTGGTCCGACGTGCGCGACGGGGCGGTCATGGGCGTGCGGCACAGCCCCCTGCGCCGCGTCGGCGCCTACGTGCCGGGCGGGCTCGCACCGCTGCTGTCGACGGCGGTCATGACCATCGTCCCGGCCCGCGTCGCCGGCGTCGAGGAAGTCGTGCTCGCCTCGCCGCCCGACGCCGACGGGCGGATCGCGCCGAGCATCCTCGCGGCTTCCGCGATCGCGGGCGGCGCCGACCGGATCTTCGCGATCGGGGGGGCGCAGGCCGTCGCCGCGCTCGCATACGGCACGGCCACCGTGCCGCGCTGCGACAAGGTCGTCGGGCCCGGCAACGCCTACGTGGCCGAGGCGAAGCAGCAGGTCGCCGCCGAGGGCGCCTGCGCGATCGACCTCCTCGCGGGGACGACGGAGGTGGCGATCATCGCTGACGCCACCGCCGACCCCCGCCACGTCGCCGCCGACCTCGTCGCGCAGGCGGAGCACGACCCGCTGGCCACGGCGATCGCCATCACCCCCGACCCGCAGCTGGCCGAGCGCATCCTCGCGGCCCTCGAGGACGAGGTCGCGGTTGCCCGCCACGTCGAGCGCATCCGCGCGGCGCTGTCTGGCCAGGGCGCCATCCTGCTCGTGGACGACCTCGACCACGCCGTGGCGGTGGCGGACGCCTTCGCCGCGGAGCACCTCGAGGTGCAGACCCGCGACGCACAGGCGGTCGCCGACCGGATCCGGGCGGCGGGCGCGATCTTCGTCGGCGGCCACACCCCCGTGTCGCTCGGCGACTACGCGGCCGGCCCGAACCACACGCTGCCGACGGGGGGGACGGCGCGCTTCACCGGCGGCCTGCGGACCGACGACTTCCTCGTCCCGATCAACTGGGTGTCCTACGACGCGGACACGCTCGCGAGCCTGGCTCCCGTCGTCGAGGCGCTCGGGGCCGCCGAGGACCTCCCCGCGCACGCCCGGGCGGTGCGCGTCCGGCTCGAGGGGGGTTGATGGGACGCGTACCGGTGCGCGAGGACCTCGCCGCCGTCGAGCCCTACGGCGCGCCGCAGCTCGACGTCGCTGTGCGGCTCAACACGAACGAGACGCCCTGGCCGCCGCCTGCGGTCTTCTCCGAGCGCCTCGCCCAGCGGGTGGCCGCGCTCGACCTGCACCGCTACCCCGACCGGCGCCTGTGGGCGCTGCGCGAACGGCTCGCCGACCGGTTCGGCCTGCCACCTGAGCGCGCCTGGGCGGCGAACGGCTCGAACGAGGTGCTCGTGCAGCTGCTCCAGGCGTACGGCGGCACGGGTCGGCGGCTGCTGGCGTTCCGGCCGAGCTACTCCATGTACCCCGAGCTCGCGCGCACGACGGCAACCGGCCTCGTCGCCGCCGACCTCGACGACCGCTTCCGGCTCACCGCGCAGATCGCCGTCGAGGCCGTCACGCGCCACGACCCCGACGTCGTCGCGCTGGCGAGCCCGAACAACCCCACGGGCCTGGGCGTCGAACCGTCGGTCCTCCGGGCGCTGCACGACGCGGGCCGGGCGCTCGTCGTCGTCGACGAGGCCTACATGGAGTTCTCCCCGGAGGTGAGGGAGCGCTCGGCGCTCACGCTCCTCGACACGCTCGACCGTCTCGTCGTGGTCCGCACGTTCTCGAAGGCGTGGCGGCTCGCCGGGCTGCGGCTCGGCTACCTGCTCGGTCCCGCCTGGGTCGTCGACGACCTCCGCAAGGTGCGCCTGCCGTACCATCTCGACGCGGTAAAGCAGGAGGCCGGGCTCGTGGCCCTCGCGCTCGCCGACGAGGTCACCGCCCACATCGGCGCGATCGTCGCCGAGCGCGACCGGGTCGCGGAGGCGGCCGGCGCGCTCGGCGTGGAGGTCTTCGACTCCGAGGCGAACTTCCTGCTCCTGCGCAGCGCTGCGGACGACCTCTTCGGACGCCTGCTCGAGCGGGGTGTGCTCGTCCGGGACTTCTCCCGGGCGCCTCGCCTGGAGGGCTGCGTGCGGGTGACGATCGGCACCGCGGAGGAGAACGACGCGTTCCTCACCGCGTTGCGGGACTGCCTCGCGGACCTGCCGGCGGGCGCGGGAGGGGGCGGGCGGTGAGCCGCGTCGGCAAGATCGTGCGGGAGACCAAGGAGACCCGCCTCGACGTGCTGCTCGATCTCGACGGCGGCGGCGAGACCGACGTCGCCACCGGCGTGCCGTTCTTCGACCACATGCTCGACCAGCTCGGCCGCCACGGCCGCCTGGGGCTGCGCGTCCGCGCGGAGGGGGACCTCGACGTCGACGCCCATCACACCGTCGAGGACACCGGCATCGCCGTCGGTCAGGCCCTCAGCCAGGCGCTCGGCGACAAGACGGGGGTGGAGCGCTTCGGCGACGCTACCGTCCCGATCGACGAGGCGCTCGTGCGCGTGGCCGTGGACCTGTCGGGCCGCCCCTATCTCGTGTACCACGCCGACACGCCCGTCGAGCTCGTCGGCACGTACGAGACGACGCTCACGAAGCACTTCTTCGAAGCGCTCGTGGCGAACGCCGCCCTCACCCTGCACGTGACGAAGCTCGCGGGGGAGGGGAGCCACCACATCCAGGAGGCGGTCTTCAAGGGCGTCGCGGTGGCCCTGCGCCGTGCGGTCGCGCTGACGGGCAGCGCCGGGGTGCCCTCGACGAAGGGCCTGCTGTGACGCCGCCGCGGGTCGCCGTGCTCGACTACGGCGCGGGCAACCTGCGCTCCATGGAGAAGGCGCTCGTGCGGTCGGGGGGTGAGGTCGTCGTCACGTCCGACGCTGCGGAGGCGGCCGCGGCCGACGCCCTTGTCGTGCCGGGCGTCGGCAACTTCGGCCAGTGCGTGCGGCAGTTCCGCGACGAGGGGCTCGAGGACCTCACCCGCCGCTGGGTGGACCAGGGGCGGCCGCTGCTCGGCGTGTGCGTGGGCATGCAGATCCTCTACGCGTCGAGCGAGGAGGCCCCGGACACGCCGGGCCTCGCCGTGCTCCCCGGCGAGGTGCGCCGGCTGCCGGCGGGTGTCGTGGTGCCGCACATGGGCTGGAACACCCTCGAGCCCGGCCGCGAGGACCCGCTCCTCGCCGGGCTCGCCGGCGCCCACGCCTACTTCGTCCACTCGTACTACGTCGGGCCGGACGCCGCACAGGTCGTCGCCACGTGCGACTACGGCGTCCGCATCGCCGCCGTCATCCGGGCCGGCAGCGTCGTCGGCACGCAGTTCCACCCCGAGAAGTCCTCCGACGTGGGGGCGCGCCTGCTCGCCAACTGGCTCGACGAGGTGGCCCGGCGGGAGCACGCCGCGTGACCTTCACCCTGTATCCCGCCGTCGACATCGCCGATGGCCGAGCCGTGCGGCTGGTCCAGGGGCGGGAGGGCTCGGCCACGGTCTACGACACGGACCCCGTCGCGGCGGCGCAGCGCTGGGTGGACGCGGGGGCCCGGTGGCTCCACGTCGTCGACCTCGACGCGGCCTTCCACGGGGAGCCGCGCAACCGCCGGCTGATCGCCGACATCGTCGAGGCCACCGGGGTGCCGGTCCAGGCTTCCGGAGGCATCCGGTCGACGGCCGACCTCGACGCGTCGTTCCGCTACGGGGCGAGCCGCGTCGTGATCGGCACCATGGCGCTCGAGGATCCCGGCTTCGTAACCGACGCGCTCGACGCGCACGGGGACAAGGTGGCCGTGGGCCTGGACGCCGAGGGCACGACGTTGAAGGCGCGGGGCTGGACGACCGCGTCGGGTGACCTGTTCGCCGCACTCGAGACGTTCACGCGCATGGGCGTGGCCCGGTTCGTCTTCACCGACATCGCCCGCGACGGGACGCTCGCGGGGCCGAACGTCGCGCGCCTGGCCGAGGTCGCCGACGCGACGACCGCACGGGTCACCGCGAGCGGGGGTGTCGCGAGCCTGAGCGACCTCGAGGCGCTCGCCCGGGCCCACGAGCGCGTCGACGGCGCGATCGTCGGCAAGGCCCTGTACGCGGGGCGCTTCACGCTGGCCGACGCGCTCGCCGCTGTCGGGGACCGGGTGACGTGACCCTCGGGCAGCGCGGCGCCAGGCTCCGGACGTGACGCTCGCGCCCCGCGTCATCCCCTGCCTCGACGTGCACGCCGGGCGGGTCGTGAAGGGGGTCCGCTTCGTCGAGCTGCGCGACGCCGGCGACCCCGTGGAGCTCGCCCGGGCGTACGACGCGGAAGGCGCCGACGAGCTCGTCTTCCTCGACATCACCGCCTCGTCGGACGAGCGGGAGACGATCTACGACGTCGTGGGCGCCACCGCCGAGCAGGTCTTCATCCCGCTGACCGTGGGGGGCGGCGTCCGCTCGGCCGCCGACGTTCGGCGCCTGCTGCGCGCCGGCGCCGACAAGGTCAGCTTCAACACCGCCGCGGTGCAGCGCCCCAGGGTGCTGTCGGAGGCCGCCGACGCGTTCGGGACCCAGTGCGTCGTGGCGGCCATCGACGCGCGGCGGACGACCGGTGCCCGCGGCGGCGCCCGCTGGGAGGTGTGCACGCACGGCGGGCGCCGGCCGACCGGCCGGGACGTCGTCGCGTGGGCGGCCGAATGCGAGCGCCGGGGCGCCGGGGAGATCCTGCTCACCTCCATGGACCGCGACGGCACGAAGTCGGGCTTCGACCTGGGCCTGCTGCGTGCGGTCGGCGGCGCCGTCGACGTCCCCGTCATCGCCTCGGGCGGCGCGGGCTCGGCGGAGCACATGGTCGCGGGCATCCGCGAGGGTCAGGCTTCCGCGGTCCTCGCCGCCTCGATCTTCCACTTCGGTGAGCTCCGCGTCGGCGAGGTCAAGCAGGCGATGGCCGAGGCGGGCCTCCCGGTCCGCAGATAGGCCGCGACCCGCCCGAACGGACAGTGGGCGGCGCGCGGCGGGGGCCGCCGCGTGCCCACGGCCCTTAGTTACCGGCGGTAACACACCGACGCAGTTGCGGACAGCACGTCCCGCTGCCCGGAGGAACCGCCATGAGGTCTCGTACCGCTGCGCCGCTGCTGCGCCTCACCGCCGTGCTGCTCGCAGCGGTCATCCTCGTGGGGTTCGTGCCCACCGGCGCGGCGGAGGCCCGCAGCAGCGGCAACGTCGAGCACATCGCCCGCGACCTGCTCAACCGCCTCAACGACGAGCGCCACGCCCGCGGCATCCAGCCGGTGGCCTGGGACGGCGACCTCGCGCGGCTGGCCACCCAGTGGTCGGCGCGGATGTCGGACACCAAGGACTACCGCCACAGCGACATGAACGCCGCCATGCAGACCTCGCCCTACCGGGAGCGGTTCAGCTACATCGGCGAGAACATCTTCCTGCTCCACCCCGCCTACGAGTCCGCCGGCTACGCCCACCGCGGCTGGATGCAGTCCGAGGGCCACCGGCGCAACATGCTCAACCGCTACCACGACGCCGTGGGCATCGGCATCATCTGCGACGCCGACGGCACCATGTGGGCCACCA